>CAYVUO010000085.1:4379-8564 GCA_964454715.1 uncultured Bifidobacterium sp.
GTGTCTCGCCGAGGTCGGGCTGCAGCATGATGAGACCCATCGGGACCAGGGCGACACCCAGCAATGTCGCGAGGCGACGGAGATCGATGTCGCCGCGGTACTCGGAGAGCAAGTAGGCGAGCAGGCCGATGAGCGACAGCTTCGAGAACTCGGCCGGCTGCATCTGGAACGGACCGAGCGAGAACCACGACTGCGCGCCCTTCGACGTGGAGCCGAGTGGAGAGATGACCGCGATCAACATGATGGTGGTGACTCCGTAGAAGAGCCAGGCCCAGTCGTGCAGCTTGCGGTAGTCGACCATCGCGAAGAGTGCGAGCACTCCGAACCCGATCAGTACGAACAAGCTCTGCTTGCCGAGGTACGACGTACCGAACCTCGTCCTCGTGGAGCTGTACACGGCGATGACGCCGATGATCGACAGAACGATCGTGCATCCGAGGAGCACCGGGTCGAGATGTCGTGTGGCCGAGGTCGGATCACGACGACTGCGATCGGACGATCGACGGGAGATGGCGTGCGAGAACATCAGTCGCGTTGCCCCGTAGCGGCGGGCGCTGCTCCGGTCAATGCCTGCTGGGCCACGAGCTCGTAGACATGGCGCACGACCTCACCCGAAGCCTCTGCACCGAAGCCCGACTCCTCCATCGCCGCAGCGATCGCGTAGCGCGGCGCTCCGGCTGGGGCGTAAGAGGCGAACCACGACGTATCGGCCTTGCCCTGCACCTGTGCCGTTCCGGTCTTGCCGTCGACCTTGAACGCCGTCAGATCGAATCCGGCGAACGCGCCGAATGCAGTGCCCTGCGGTCCCGTCGCACCCCCGAAACCCTGCGCCAACGGTCCGCGCACATCACCGGGCAGGGAGACGGTCCCCTTCACGACGGGCTCGATCGTTCGCAACACATCGACGGGGCGACGCGGGTCACCACCGGACTTGAGGACCTTCCACGCCACATGCGGTTCGTACAGCGTGCCTCCGTTGGCGAACGCGGCGTAGGCCCTGGCCAACTGCAACGGCGTGGCGACGACACCGTCCTGTCCCACGGCGAGATGCGCTGTGTTGCCCGTGTACCAGTCGCCGTAGGGGTAGTCCTTCGGGTACTTCTGATGGAGCGTCTTCAAGCGCGACGGAGTCAACACGTAACCCGATGCCTCGTTGGGAAGATCGATCCCCGTGATCTGGTCGAAGCCGTAGGCGCGGGCGGCGTCCTGGATGAGGGTCGATCCGTCCATGCGCTCACCCAACCAGTAGAAGAACACATCCGAGGAGACCGTCATCGCCGAGGTGACGTTGACGAGACCGTTGACCTGTTCGCCGGCGTTCGTGAGGCGCTCCGGAGGATTGCCGATCTCGTAGTAGCCCTTGTCGTAGATGGTGTCGGCCCCCGAGATGAGTCGATTGCTCAGTGCAGCCGTGCCGGTGACCAGCTTGAACGTCGAACCGGGCGCGTACTGACCGCTGATCGAACGATCGAGGAGTGCGCTCACGCCGTCGACGTTCTGCAGCTGTTGATAGCGCTCCTGGGAGATGCCATTCGCGAACTCGCGCGGGTCGTAACTCGGATACGTGGCGAGTGCGATGACCCCACCATCACGAGGGTCGAGCGCGACGAGTGAACCCGCCGGGGCGCGGCGGATGACGCCATCACGCTGCGGAGTTCCCCTCAATACGAGGAGCTTCTCCACGAGTGATTGCTCGGCACGCATCTGCACATCGATGTCGAGGTGCAGCACGATGTCATTGCCAGCACGTGCCGGTTGGTAGTCGACGGTGCCGACGGGTCGATTGCGGTAGTCGACCTCGATCGTCTCCACACCGGGAACCCCCCGGAGGTCCTGCTCGTAGGTCGCCTCGACACCGGCGAGACCGATCATCGAGTCCGGTTGGTACGTCTTCACCTGGCCGGTCTCGGGATCGGTTCCCGGTTGGACCGTCTTCAGCTTCTCGGCGGTGATGCGGCCGACATAACCGAGCACGTTGCCCGCAGCAGCACCGTAGGGATACACGCGTGTGGTCCGACGATCGAACGACACCGACGGGAAGTCCTCGGCGTGCTCGGAGAGATGCTGAGCGACCTCCTCGGTGACGTCGGTGGCGACGGAGATTGGCTGCAGCGGGTCGTTCTGCTCCGCGATGCGCTTCTGGAGCGTCGCGGTCTTGGTAGGCGTGCCGTATCGAGTGAGCACATCGGCGAGATGGTCGACGAGCGCGTCCTTGTCGGCGACCTTGCGAAATTGCGCACGATCGATGAGCACGACGATCTGCGTGCGATTGTCGACCAGCACCTTGCCGTTCATGTCGAGGATGCGACCGCGGGGTGCGTCGACCGAGACCGTCCGCCGACTGTTGGCCGTGGCCTGCACCGCGAGGGCTGGTGCCTCCATGACCTGGAGGTACCAGAGTCGGGCGAACAGCGCGACGAAGCAGGCCGCCACCACGACGGCGACGAGGCTCAGACGCATCCGGGGGGAGGAGGCGTCCATGGCTACAGCCCGATCCGGGCTCGGGAGGCGGTCAGGTCCGTCACGGCCCCACCATTCCACCAGAAACGGGGCCTCAACGGACGGCGGCCCGGTAGCCCTCGATCGGTGGATCGGCCCACAGACACGCCGCACGCAGGGGGAACACCAGCACTGTGGCCGAGAGACCGACCACCGAGAACACCACTAGGAGGTGCCCGTCGAACCAATTGGGCTGGCCGAGCAATGTGCCGACGATGGCGAACGTCAACAGGCCGGCGATCGCCGACACGAATGCGATCGTCGAGGTGAGCCAGCGAGCGGAATGCACGATTCCGCTCTCGAGGAAGCCGGCGAGAGCGCCCGCAGTGAGTCCGGCGAGTGCGCCGAGGCCGAACGGCGTCACGACCATCAGATCGAGCGCGAGACCAGCCACGAACCCGACCGCCGCTCCGCGTTCGACTCCCCCAGCCACGCCGGAGGCGATGGCGAACACGAGCAGCAGGTCGATGCTCACGCCGTCGATGCGCAGGCCGGCGAACACCGCACGTTGGAGGACCACGACCGTTGCGAGGATCAGCGCGTACCTGACCACGACCGATCGGCTCACGATGGGGCCTTCCACAACACGACGTCGGCGTAGGTGAGATCATGCACATCGGCGAGCATCTGGATGTCGACCGTGCTTACGAGCGTGGCGTCGTTGGTGCGCACGTCGGTGATCGAACCGATCGGGAGGTTGGCGGGGAACGGGCTGCCCGCAAGTCCGTTCGTCACGACGATCTGGCCGTTCGAGATGTTCAGGCGTGAATCGGAGACGGTGCCCTTCAGCGAACCGTCCGATCCCTTGCCATCGGCGATGCCGATGGCTGGCGTACCCACGACGAGGAATCCGACCTTGAACGATCCGCTCGACAGCAGCGACACCACGCTGCGGTTGTCATAGACCTCGATGACCTTGCCGATGAGTCCCTGGCCCGTCACCACCGGCATGTTGCGCTCGATGCCCGCATTCGAACCCTTGTCGAGCTCGATCGTCTGCCCGAAGTTGCCGACGGTGCCCGACGACACCCGGGTGTGCACCACCGGCGTGTTGCCGACGAACGGGATGTCGACCAACTGCAACAACTGTTCGAGCTGCTGACTCGCGACGGCAGCGGCAGTGAGTTCTCCGCGCAGGCGGTCATTCTCCTCCTGCAGTGCTTCGTTCTGCTTCGAGAGGTCGTCCTGCTCGAACGCCGCGCTCCAGGCGTTCGAGAACGGCCGACCGATCGATGACGCGACACTGCCGAGCGGCGAGAGCACCGAACCGACGGCGCTGCGAACTGCATGCAGGGGGCCGGTGCCGCGTCCGTCGATGGTGAGCAGGATCACCGCAGTGATGACCAGCAGTCCGATCGTGACGCGCGCCCGTCCGCCGCGTGGGGTCGACATCGACTCAGTTGATGGTCGAGGAGAACAGCACGCCCTTGAGCGCCTCGAACTCCTCGAGCGACTGGCCCGATCCGATGGCCACGGCGAACAGCGGGTTCTGGGCGATCACGATGGGCATGCCGGTCTCGTGCTCGAGTCTCTCGGCGATGCCGTGGAGGAGCGCTCCCCCGCCGGCCAGCACGACGCCCTGCTCCATGATGTCGGCCGACAGTTCCGGAGGTGTCGTGTCGAGCGTGACCTTGACCGCGTCGACGATCGCCGCCACGGGCTCCTCGATCGCCTCGCGGATCTCCT
>CAYVUO010000086.1:0-8465 GCA_964454715.1 uncultured Bifidobacterium sp.
CTTCTTCACCGAGTCAGAGGTCAAGGAGGCCATCGAGTCGCTGCCCGAGCAGTACCGGCTGGTCGTCCTTCTCTGCGATGTGGAGGGCTTCTCCTACAAGGAGATCGCCGAATGGCTCGAGATCCCGATCGGCACGGTCATGAGTCGCCTGCATCGGGGAAGAAAGGCGCTCCAGAAGCAGTTGTACGAGTTCGCCGTCGAACGGGGCCTCACCGAGGCCGTCGCCGAGACGGCCGGAGCCCCGGCCGGGGCCTCCACCGACCCGTCCTCGGGTGAACCCTCATGACCTCCGATACCCCCGATCGCCACGACGGCAGCGAGCACCTCGACCGCCACGATCACGCGGCCACCGCCGCGTGCGAGGAGGCCGTGGCCGAGCTCTACTCCTACCTCGACGGGGCGCTCACGGTGGAACGGCTCGCCGTCATCGAGACCCATCTGCAGTCCTGCGGTGACTGCTACGAGGCCTACGACTTCGAGGCCGAGCTCAAGATGGTGATCTCCCGTCGGTGCACCGCCGAGGATGTGCCCGAGACACTGCGCATCCGCATCATGGAGAGTCTGCGCATCACGAGTGAGGGCCCCGTTGACGGTGGCCCCGGACCCACCGCCTAGGATCTGGCGCCATGAGTCCCGTGCTGGCCACCGTGTGGCACTTCTGGATCGCCGTCGCCCTCGTCGTCCCCGCCGTCCTCGTTCCGGTCGGGCTCATCGTCGGCTACCTCGTGAAGGTCGTGGCCCCCCGCTATCCCAAGCGCTGAGTCCGTGGCCGGCCCGGTCGACTGGAACGTCGCCGAACGGGTCGCCGTCCGCGCTTCGGGGCGTGAGCCCTTCGCCCGCAGCTATCACTTCGCCGCGCTGCAGCCCGACTTCGATCGCCTGACCGCGATCGCCGAGGAACTCGTCGAACGCGAGACGGGCCTGCGATCGCTCGCCGGCCCCGCCCGCGCCCGAGTCACCGATCGTCCCGGTTGGATCAGGGCGAACCTCTCCTCGTTCCAGCGATTGCTCGCGCCCGTCCTCGATCGGTTCGCCGATCGGGTCGAGTCGAGTCGCGTCGCACCGATCACCACCAAGATCGCCGGTGCGGAACTCGGCGCAGTACTGGGTTGGATGTCCACCCGTGTGCTCGGTCAGTACGACCTGCTCGTGGTCGAGGAGGAGGATCCACTCGATCAGGACCTCGTCTACTACGTCGGCCCCAATGTGCTCTCGCTCGAACGGAAGTTCGCGTTCCCGCCCGAGGAGTTCCGCATGTGGCTCGCGCTCCATGAGGTCACGCATCGCGCGCAGTTCACCGGTGTGCCGTGGTTGCGCGGGCACTTCCTGTCGCTGGTGCACGCATCGATGCAGGCGATCGACCCCGACCCGGCGCGCATGAGCGAGACGGTGGCGCGAATCACGGCGGCGATCCGCGCTGGTGAGAAGCCGCTGGGCGATGGTGGCCTCGTCGCACTGATGGCCTCGCCCGAACAACGCGCCATCCTCGATCAGGTCAACGGAATGATGAGTCTGCTCGAGGGCCACGGCGACATCACGATGGATCGCGCCGGACGCGAACTCGTGCCGAGCGCGCAACGCTTCTCTCGGGTGCTGCACGAACGACGACAGTCGGTGCGTGGTCTGGCGCGGATCGTGCAACGGCTCGTTGGACTCGAAGCGAAGATGAACCAGTACGCGCAGGGCGAACGCTTCATCGTCGAGGTCGAGCGCGCTGGTGGTTCCACCCTTCTGTCGCGCGCATGGGAGCGGCCCGAGAACCTGCCCAGCCTCCTCGAGGTGCGCGAACCGTGGCGCTGGATCGAACGCATGGGCGTCGCCGTTCCGATCGCCGGTTGACGGCGATGATCGACCGCCTCGAACTCGCCGAGCGTCATCGCGAGTCCTTGGCGCGTTGCACCTTCCCGCCCGCTGGCACCGCGCTCGTCTGTGGTGTGTCGGGAGGCGCCGATTCGCTCGCGCTCCTCGTGCTCGCCGTCGCGGCCGGTTGCGAGGTCACTGCCGTGCACGTCGATCACGGATTGCGGCTCGGTTCCGCGGCCGAGGCCGACGCAGTGCGGGTGGCCGCCGATCGATTCGGTGCCGGTTTCCGCTCCGAGAGGGTCGAGGTTGGCGCCGGCCCCAACCTCGAGGCTCGGGCCCGCGCTGCGCGCCACGCCGTGCTCGGCCCCGATGCGGCGCTCGGTCATACCGCTGACGATCGAGCCGAGACGATGTTGCTCAACCTGGTGCGCGGGGCCGGCCCCGACGGGCTCGGTGCCCTTCGTGCGGGGGGTCGTCATCCCATCCTCGGCCTGCGGCGCGCCGACACCGAGGCCGTCTGCGCGATCGAGGGGCTCGTGCCGTTCATCGACCCGTCGAACAGCGACCCGATGTTCGTGCGCAATCGCATCAGGCACGAACTCCTTCCCCTGCTCGACGACATCGCGGGGCGCGATGTCGTTCCGCTGCTCACCCGACAGGGGGAATTGTTCGCCACGCTCGCCGATCACCTACGCGACGAGGCGGCTGCGATCGATGTCACCGATGCCCGGGCCCTTCGTGAGGTACCCGAGGTTGTGGCGCGCGTCGCCGTGCGCGAATGGTTGCGCGCCGGTGCCGACGAGTCACATCCGCCCGATCTGGCGACCGTCGATCGCGTCCTCGCGGTCGCACGCGGTGACATCGTCGCCACCGAGGTCGGTGCTGGCCGTCGGGTGGAGCGCACTGCTGGCGTACTCCGACTCGTCCCGGCAGACCCTGCACTACATTCCGGGTCGTGACCGTCGCCCCCGTCGCCCATCCTCGACCCGATGACGATCCCGATCTGGGTCGGGTGCTCGTGTCGGGCGACGACCTGCATCGGCGCCTCGACGAGCTCGGGGCCGAGATCACCCGTGACTACGCCGGCCGTTCGCCGCTGCTGATCGGTGTGCTCAAGGGCGCGGTGATGTTCCTCGCCGATCTCGCACGTCGCATCGAGTTGCCGGTGGAGTTCGACTTCATGGCCGTCTCGTCCTACGGCACCGCCACCAAGACCAGCGGTGTCGTGCGCATCGTCAAGGACCTCGACATCGACCTCCACGGCCGAGATGTCATCGTCGTCGAGGACATCGTCGACAGCGGTCTCACCCTCAACTACCTCCGCAAGCACCTTGCGTCGCGCAATCCGGCGAGCCTCGAGGTGTGCGCGCTGTTCGTGAAGGACGGCATCCAGAAGGTCGAACCCGACCTCCGCTATGTCGGCTTCCGCATCCCCGATGCCTTCGTCGTCGGCTACGGCCTCGACGTCGGTGAGCGCTATCGCCACCTCGACGAATTGCGCGAGTACGTGGGCCCCGGCAGCGGACACTGACCCCGATCGTGCCACCGGCCCCTTCCCCTGCTTCACTTCCCAGTCCCCGCCCGAGGAGCTGACCTTGGAACCCGTCGACCTTCCCCGAATCGAAGCCGCAGTGCGCGAGATCCTGGCCGCCATCGGCGAGGATCCCGAGCGCGACGGCCTACTCGACACGCCCAAGCGGGTCGCCCGCATGTACGCCGAAGTGTTCGCGGGTCTGCGCGAGGACCCCGAGGAGCACCTGCAGGTGATGTTCGAGGCCAATCATGACGAGATGGTCATGGTGCGAGACATCGCCCTCACCTCGATGTGCGAACACCACCTCGTTCCCTTCATGGGCAAGGCCCATGTCGCCTACATCCCGGGCCCCGACGGAAGAGTGACCGGTCTGTCGAAGATCGCTCGTCTCGTCGACGCCTACGCCAAGCGCCCGCAGGTGCAGGAGCGGCTCACTGCGCAGATCGCCGACGAGTTGCAGAGCTCGCTCAACCCGCGCGGTGTGTTGGTCGTGATCGAGGCCGAGCACCTCTGCATGTCGATGCGCGGTGTCCGCAAGCCCGGCTCGTCGACCGTCACGTCGGCAGTGCGCGGATTGTTCCGCGACAGTGTCGCGACGCGTTACGAAGCGATGCGCTTCATCGAGCGCGACTGACGTGTCGGAACGCGACGTCGAACCCCGTCTCGGGGTCGCCCATGCTTCGGTGCCGCTCGTGATGGGCATCGTCAACGTCACACCCGACTCGTTCAGCGATGGCGGTCGGTTCCATGAGCCCGATGCCGCGATCGCGCATGGTCTGGAACTGTTCGCCGAGGGAGCTGACATCCTCGATGTCGGCGGTGAGTCCACTCGGCCGGGTGCCGAGCCCGTCGATGTCGAGACCGAACTCGCTCGCGTGCTCCCCGTTGTCGAGGCGCTGTCGCCCCACGGACGCGTGAGCATCGACACCCGCAAGCCCGAGGTGGCGCGTGCTGCCGTGGCTGCTGGTGCGACGCTCATCAACGATGTCTCCGCCTCGTTGTGGTCGGTAGCGGCCGACTGCGGAGTCGGTTGGGTCGCCATGCACATGAAGGGCGAGCCGGGCACGATGCAGACCGCTCCGCACTACGACGACGTCGTCGCAGAGGTGAGTTCGTTCCTCGTCGACCGGGCCATCCGCGCCGCCGACGCGGGCGTGAGTGAGATCTGGATCGATCCCGGTATCGGCTTCGGCAAGTCGTTCGACCACAACCTCGCGCTCCTTTCGTCGATCGATCGTCTCGCCGCTCTCGGTTGGCCGGTGTTGGTGGGCACGAGCCGCAAGGCGTTCCTGGGCCGTCTGCTCGCGGAGTCCGACGGCGTCGATGAGGTGTCCACCGACGATCGTCTCGCCGGTTCGATCGCCTCCGAGGTATGGGCGATGCATCTCGGTGCGAGCATGATTCGCGTCCACGACGTCAGAAGCGCGATACAGGCGGCCAAAGTCGTGGCAGCATGAGGGCCGTGGCGAGCAAGGGCAAATGGGCACAGGGCATCCGCCCTCGGAACTTCCACTGGGTGATCGCCGATCGTCTCGCCGTGTGCGAGCGACCCGGTGGCTACGGCCAGAACCATCGAAATGTCCGCCGCCAGGAGGAGATCATCTGGGTGCGCGAGCAGGGTTTCACCTGTGTGCTCTCGCTCATCCCGGCTCCTCACAACCTCCACCACTACGACGAGATGGGTGTCGTTTGGCGCCATCGTCCCGTGCCCGATGACGAACTCGGTGCGTTCGAGGCCCGGTTCTTCCCGGAACTGCGCACGATGTTGGCGGCCGGTGAGCGCATCCTCGTGCACGCCGACGAACTGAGCGATGCGGTTTGCGGCACCATCGCCGGCTACCTGCTCTGGGCCGGTCTCATCGATGGCGCTCCGCGCACGGTCAACGTGATCGAACAACTCACGCAGCGCCAGCTCGGCCCCTTCGGCCGCGAACTCGTCGCCACCGCCCTCACACTTCCCCCTCCTCCCGCCTGATGGCCATCACCGATCGCATCGAACTGCGCGGACTGGTGGTGGTCGCCATCTGTGGCGCGCTCCCCGAGGAGCGCGAGCGTCGTCAGCCGCTCGAGGTCGATCTCGATGTCGTCGCCGATCTCGCCCCGTCGGGTGCTTCTGATGTGCTCGACGACACGCTCGACTACGGCGCGATCACCGCCACCGTGGAGCGAGTGCTCGTCGAGGGTGAGCCCCAGTTGCTCGAGTACGCCGCTGCCCGCGTCGCCGATGCGGTGCTGGCCGACCCTCGCGTCGTCGAGGTCACGGTGTCGTTGCGCAAGCTTCGGCCGCCGGTTCCGCAGGCGTTGGCCACCTCTGGCGTGCGGATCACCCGGAGTCGGTGATGACCCGGGCGCTGCTCGGACTCGGATCGAACATGGGCGACTCGTGGGCGCTGCTGCGCGAGGCCGTCGCGTCGCTCGAGGGCGTCACTGCTGTCTCGCCGGTGTACCGCACGGCGCCGATGGGTGGTCCCGAGGGGCAGGACGCGTACCTCAACATCGTCGTCGCCGTCGACACCGAACTCACGCCACACGAATTGCTCGCAGAGTGTCATCGGCTCGAGGCCGCGGCCGATCGCGTGCGCATCGTGCGATGGGGGCCGCGCACGCTCGACGTCGACATCGAATGGATCGATGGTGTCGAACTCGACGAACCCGATCTCCAGATCCCGCACCCTCGCATGCGCGAACGGTGCTTCGTGATGGCGCCGCTCGCCGACATCGCCCCCGACGTCGCCGGCTCCGACTGGCGACGATCGGCAGAGGGCGAGATCGAGCTCGTCGGTCCACTCGATGGCGGTGAGTGATGCGCGTCGTCACCACGCGACGAGAGTTCGCGCAAGCTCTCGACGCTGAGAGACTCGCAGGTCGCACGGTGGGCCTGGTCCCCACGATGGGAGCTCTGCACGAGGGACACCTCTCGCTGATCACCGCCGCACGCGCCGACTGCGATGTCGTGGCGGTCACCATCTTCGTGAATCCGCTGCAATTCGCGCCCACCGAGGATCTCTCCGCGTATCCGCGCCCGCTCGAACGCGATCTCGAACTCGCCGAGGGTGCCGGGGCGACCATCGTGTTCACCCCGACCACCGACGAGATGTACCCCGAACCGATGCGAACGTCGGTGCATGTCGACGAACTCACCGCAATGCTCGAGGGCGCATCGCGACCCACCCACTTCGACGGTGTCACCACCGTCGTCACCAAGTTGTTCAACCTCGCAGGTCGGTGCCGGGCCTACTTCGGTGAGAAGGACTTCCAACAGCTCGCCGTCGTCACCCGCATGGCCCGCGATCTCGACCAACCGGTCACGGTCGTGCCGTGTCCGATCGTGCGTGAACCCGATGGTCTGGCCATGTCGAGTCGCAACGTCTATCTCTCGCCCGAGCAGCGGGCTGCCGCCCTGGTGCTCGATCGCGCCCTGCGTCACGGGGCCGATCTGGTGGCGGCGGGCGAACACGATCCAGCAGTCGTGACGGCCGCGATGTTCGCCGTCGTCGCGGCCGAGCCGCTGGCCGAGCCCGAGTACCTGACGGTGGTCGACCCGGAGACGCTGGTCACACCCGACCGGTTGGTCGGAGGTACGACGGTCCGACTCCTCGGCGTCGTTCGTCTCGGCACCACGCGTTTGCTCGACAACCGGGGCATCGGCGTAGGCTGATCTCCGTTCCCCCCGGTACGGCGACCCCCGAGGCGCCAAGCGACAGGAGCATCGATGCAGCGACGAATGATGAAGTCGAAGATCCATCGGGCGCGCGTCACCGATGCCAACCTGCACTACGTCGGGTCGATCACCATCGACACCCAACTCATGGAGCTGGCCGACCTGCGCGAGTGGGAGCAGGTGCATGTCGTCGACATCGACAACGGTGCCCGCTTCGAGACCTACGTCATCCCCGGTGGCCCCGGCACGATGTGCCTCAACGGTGCCGCCGCTCGCCTCGTGCAGCCCGGTGACCGCATCATCGTCATCAGCTACGCCGACTACGACGAGTCCGAACTCGATGGCTTCGCACCGCGGGCGCGGGTGATCCACATCGACATCGACGCCGCCTCGCTCGCCGCCGACGAGCACCCTTCGCGCTTCATCGCCTAGGGCATCGCGCCCCCGCGCCAATGGCCGACGACTTCGATCTCATCGTCCTCGGCTCCGGCATCTCCGGACTCACTGCCGCGGTTCGCGCCGCGCGACTTGGGCGGCGCGTGCTCGTCGTGACCAAGGATTCGCTCTCCGATTCCACGACGGCATGGGCCCAAGGTGGGGTCGCCGCCGTGTTGGGCGCCGATGGGGACTCCACCGATCTCCATGTGAGCGACACGCTCGCTGCGGGAGCGGGACTGTGCGATGTCGACGCCGTTCGGGTGCTCGTCGATGAGGGTCCCGATCGCGTACGCGAACTGATCGAACTCGGAGCACAGTTCGATCGTGACTCCGCGGGCCGGCTCGAACTCGCACGCGAAGGCGGACATTCCGTCGCCCGTGTCGTGCACGCCGGAGGAGCGGCCACCGGCGCGGAGATCGAGCGCGCGCTCGCCGCCGCTGTGCGTGAGACCGCAGCAGAAGTCATGGAGCACGCGTTCGCCCTCGATCTGCTCGTCGATGGCGACCGGTGCACGGGAGTGCGCGTCGCCGATGTGAACGGCGCGATCCGCGAACTGCACGCCGCCGACGTGGTGCTTGCTTCGGGCGGCGCGGGGTCGGTGTTCGCGGTCACGACGAACCCGAGGGCGTCGACGGGCGACGGCATCGCCATGGCATTGCGGGCCGGAGTGGCCTGTGCCGATCTCGAGTTCGTGCAGTTCCATCCCACCGCCCTCGCCATCGGTCGCACCCCGGCGCCATTGCTCAGCGAGGCATTGCGCGGTCATGGCGCGCTCATCCGCGACACGAACGGTGAACGATTCGTCGATGAACTGCTTCCACGAGACCAGGTGAGCCGCGCCATCACCCTGCGCATGCACGAACTCGATGTCGATCACTGTCTGCTCGACGTCACGATGCTCGAGTCGTTCGGTACGAGGTTCCCCACCCTCGCCCGTGTGTTGGCCGAGTGCGGACTCGACCCGGAGCGAGACCTTCTGCCGATCGCGCCCGCCGCGCACTATCTCTGTGGTGGTGTTGTCAGCGATC
>CAYVUO010000087.1:0-8438 GCA_964454715.1 uncultured Bifidobacterium sp.
ACGGCACGCCGGCCTCGCCGGCGACGGCGCGGGCGATGAGCGTCTTGCCGGTGCCGGGAGGGCCGACGAGGAGCACGCCCTTGGGGATGCGGGCTCCGATCTCGCCGAACTTCTCGGGGTACTTGAGGAAGTCGACGGCCTCGGTGACGTCCTGCTTCACGCCCTCGTAGCCGGCGACGTCGGCGAAGGTGGTGCCGGGTCGTTCGCTGCTGTAGGTCTTCGCCTTGCTGCGACCGATCGACATGATGTTGCCCATGCCGCCGGAGGCCCTCCGCTGCATCCACATGAAGAAGCCGATGAGCAGCACCACGGGCAGCAACAACGGGATGAGCGTGCTCCAGATGCTGTCGGTCGGGGTGGAGTACTCCACGCCCTTGTCGGTGAACAGCGCCTGATCGGCGTCGGTGGGCTTGATGGGACCGGTGGTGCTGAACCGGGTGCCGTCGTCGAGGGTGCCCGAGATGTGGCCATTGGCGTTGTCGAAGGTCGCGTCCTTGACCTGGTCGGACGAGAGCTTCTCGATGAAGTCGCCGTAGGAGATCTGGTCGCTCGGGGTGGACGAGGCCATGAACTGCAGCGCGATGGCACCCAGCACGACGGCGAGGAGCACCGCGATGGTCCAACGGGGCCAGCCCTGATCGGTGCGGCGACCGCCGGAGGGAGGGGGAGTGGCGTCGGGGCTCATGGCCGCTCAGCCTAGAGGGGTCTGGCGAAAATCGGGATCAGGGGGCCGTGAGGAATCCGGCGAGCCCGGCCGTGCCACGACGGCGATCGACGAGGGTCCAGCCCCGTGGCGCGGTGAGACGCTCGGCATGACGGTGGCACACGTCGTACTCGTTGGGGTCGGGTGTGGCGCTGAGCACGTCCAGGAACACCGTCGAGCGCGAGTAGTCGTAGGTGAAGGTGGCGTCGGCGCCGGCCGAACACCCCGGGCGCGAGCACGAGCGGGTCACGAAGTGACCGTACTGCCGGTCGCCGGTGTCGGCGCGGACACCCGGTAGCGTGCCGCGGTGGCCGACACGCCGAGACCCTCGAAGCGCACCGGAGGTGGTGATCCGCGCACGACGCGCGGTCGTCGACCCGAGGCGACGCGAACGGCAAGCGCACGAGCGTGGGCCGAGGCCGATCGCGTGAAGCGGTCGAAGGTCTCGAAGGCGAGTGACTCGAAGCCCACTCGATCGGACGACGACGCGGCGACCGTCGATGCAGCGCCCGCGCGCAAGTATCCCTACGGTGGCTGGGCGCTGGTGATCGCCTTCCTCGGTGCCCAGGTGCTCTCGTCGATCGTCTATGGCATCGTGCGCGCCAACTCGAGTTGGGACTTCGACGTGCCGGCGGGCATCGGGGGCTCGATCGGTCAGGCCGCCGGCCAGACCACGACCGGTCAAGCACTGTCGATCAGTGTGCCGCCACCGGTTTGGGCGACCGCACTCATGCAGTTGCCGTTGTGGCTCGGCCTCGCCGGCATCCCCATGTGGTTCGCGTGGAAGAAGGGACGCGGCATCGTGGCCGACCTGGCGCTGCGCATGCGTGCCATCGATGTTCCAACGGGATTGGTGATCGGCGTCGCCGCACAACTCCTGATGGTGCCGCTCATCTACTGGGTGATGTCGCCGCTCATCGGCACCCATGACGTCTCCGCCTCGGCCCGCGCGCTCACCGATCGCGCCACCGATCCTGCATCGATCGTCCTCGTGTTCCTCATCGTCGGCATCGGCGCACCCGTGGCCGAGGAGATCTACTTCCGCGGCATGGCTCAGACCATCTTCGCCAGACGCCTCGCACCGATGTGGGCGATCGCCGCTGCTGGGGCCTTCTTCGCGGCATCGCATCTCGATCCGTTGCTGTTCCCGCCCCTGCTCGTGTTCGGTGTGATCCTCGGCGTACTGCGTTGGCGCTACGACCGGCTCGGTCCTGCGATCTGGGCCCATGTCGGATTCAACCTCACCACGGCGTACGTGCTGCTGTTCCCCTGAACCGCCGCCGCCGCCACGGAGTGGCACGATGGGGTCCGATGTCCGACGCCACCGACACCCCTCCCGTTCCTGCTGACCTCGACGATCCGGTCGTGGTGGGTCTCGGGAACGCGATCGATCCTCCGGGTCGCGTGTCGCAACTGCTCACTCGGCTCGGGCACGCGGCGACAGGTGCGGTGGAGCGTCTGAAGCGATGGGACGTGACGGCATGGCTGACCCTGCTGATCGTCGCCGGCTGCAGCCTGTTCACCCTGGCCCAACTCGGCCCGTCGAACCTCTTCTCCTCGACCACGCCAGCCGGGGGCGACATGGGAGCCCATGTCTGGGCGCCCGCCTACCTGCGCGATCACCTGATCCCATCGCTGCGACTCACCGGATGGACCCCTGACTGGTACGCCGGTTTCCCCGCGTTCCAGTTCTACATGGTGCTGCCGTCCCTTGCGATCGCGGTGCTGAGTTGGTTCATCCCGTACGGCATCGCGTTCAAGCTGGTCGCCGTGAGCGGCCTGTTGTCACTGCCGGTCGCGTGTTGGGCGTTCGGTCGCCTCGTGCGACTCCCGTTCCCGGTGCCGCCGCTCATGGCGGTCGCGGGCACGGCGTTCCTCTTCGACCGCTCCTTCTCGATCTACGGCGGCAACATCGCCTCCACGCTCGCCGGTGAGTTCGCGTTCTCGATCTCGCTCACCTTCGCCATCCTCTTCCTCGGCGTCATTGGTCGCGGCCTGGAGAACGGTCGTCATCGCGGCCTCGCTGCGGTGCTGCTCGCGCTGACGGGCCTGTGTCATCTCATCCCGTTCCTGTTCGCATGCGCCGGTGCAGGTGTGTGGTTCCTCGTCTCACTCGCTCGGCGCACCGGTTTCACCAAGCGACTGTGGTGGTCGTTCTGCGCGCTCGGCATCGGCGGCGCGCTGATGGCGTGGTGGATCCTGCCGTTCTATTACCAGTCCGGGTACATGAACGACATGGGCTGGGAGAAGAAGACCGACTACTTCTCGCAGTTGTTCGAGCGTACGAAGCTCGATCCCGGCCTCGTGAACTCACCGCCGATCCAGTGGTTGCTCGTCCTGGCGCTGTTGGGCGTCGTGATGTCGATCGCATGGAAGCGGCGAGGTGGAGCGTTCCTCGTCGGCATCGCTGCGGTTTCGGCACTCGCATTCATCTACATGCCGCAGGGCCGCCTCTGGAACGCGCGTGTGCTGCCGTTCTGGTTCCTCGCCCTCTATCTGCTCGCGGCGCTCGGCGTGGGTGAACTCGGTCGCACCGTCGCCTCGCTGACCTCCCGTGATCCCGACACGCCGCGTAGGTCGATCACGGTCGCGACCGCACTGCTCGGCACATTCTTCGCGCTGGTCGCCATAGCGCTCCCGCTGCGAGCACTGCCCGATTCGATCGGTATCGGACCGGTGAGTGTGTCGATCGGTGGAGTCGAGAGCGATGGCAAGTACCACTGGCTGATGTTCTCCACGAAGGACAGCAGCTTCATCCCGTCATGGGCGAAGTGGAACTTCAGCGGTTACGAGGGCAAGCCCGCCTATCCCGAGGACCACGACATCGTGCAGACGATGGATCAGCTCGGTCAGTCGCGCGGTTGTGGGCGAGCGATGTGGGAGCACGAACCCCAGCACGATCGCTACGGAACGCCCATGGCGTTGATGCTGTTGCCGTTCTGGACCGATGGCTGCATCGGTTCGATGGAGGGTCTCTACTTCGAGGCTTCCTCGACCACGCCGTACCACTTCCTCAATCAGGACGAACTCTCGTTCTCGCCGTCGAACGCACAGCGCGACCTCATGTACTTCCCGGGCGCGCCGGATCAGACGCAGTTCGATCTCGGCGTGTCGCACCTGCAGATGCTCGGAGTGAAGTACTACATGGCCATCACCGATCAGATGAAGGTGTTCGCGTCCAAGAACAAGTCGCTCACCGAGGTGGCGAAGTCGGGCCCGTGGAAGGTCTACGAGGTGGCCGACAGCGCGCTCGTCACGGGTCTCGCGAACGATCCGGCGGTGTTGACCGACGTGAAGCCCCATGACTGGTTGAAGGCGGTGGAGGCTTGGTACATGGATCCGGCCCAGTGGCCGGTCTACCCGGCCGCTGGTGGTCCTGCCGAGTGGCAACGCATCACGAAGTCTGAACTCGGCACCTCTGCGGTCGAGACGACGCCGACCACGCCGATCGCAGTCACGAACATCTCGACCGGCACCGACACGATCTCGTTCGACGTCAGCAAGATCGGAACGGCGGTGCTCGTGGAGGCGTCGTACTTCCCGAACGGGAAGGGCGACGACGGTGAAGCTCCACTACGGCCACACGCCGATCGAATGGGTTTCGTTGCTCATCACGCTCATCGGCGTGGCCTGCCTGATCCTCGTCGCACGCGCCGGCGCGGTCGACATGCCTGCGCCACGGCGTTGGTTCCCCGAGCGTGTGCGTCCCGAGATCGGATCCGACGACTCATCGGATGATGGCAGCGACGGCGAACACGGAGATGAGGAGTCGCACGGTTCGGACCCAGAGCCCGTCGTGCCGGATGGCGGCGCGCCACTCGGCGCGTCGCCCGAGGAGTCGGTGTGAATCTGCGCAGGGCCGAGCTTGCGCTCGCTGCCATCGCTGGCGGCGCGGTCACCGCACTTGCTCTGTTGCGCTGGCAGCGGGGGTTGTCCCCATTGCGAGCCGATCTCGATCGTCGACGGGAACGACCGGCGCCACCGGGCGACCGTCGTGTGAGCATCGTGGTGCCGGCCTACTGCGAGAGCGGTCGCATCGGCGACACCGTGCGTGAGATACGGGCGACCCTCGGTGCGTGGGCCGGTGCCGATGGGCTCGAGATCATCGTCGTCGATGACGGATCGCACGATGACACCGAGATCGAAGCAGCGGCTGCAGGCGCCGACCTGGTCATCCGCCATGACCGCAATCGCGGCAAGGGCGCTGCGGTGCGCAGCGGTGTGCTCGCATCCTCGGGTCGGTGCGTCGTGTTCACCGATGCCGATCTTTCGTATTCGCCCGATCAGATCCCCGCACTCGTCGAGCGCATCGAACGGGGTTGGGACGTCGTCGTGGGCAGTCGTCGGCACACCGACACGACGACGCTCGTGCGAGCACGACGCGTGCGCGAGGTCGGAGGACGCGTCATCAACCTCGTCACCCGCGCCGTGCTGCTCGGGCAGTACCGCGACACGCAGTGCGGGCTCAAGGCGTTCCGCTCCGACGTCGCTCGTCTGATCTTCTCGCATACGTTCGTCAACGGCTTCGCGTTCGACGTCGAGGTCTTCCATCTCATCGAGCGCTATCACCTCTCCCTGACCGAGGTGCCGGTGCGCATCGAGAACTCGGGTCGTTCCACGGTCCGCGTGGTGCGCGACGCCATGCGGCTCGTGCGCGACCTCTTCCGTGTGCGGCAGTGGTCGGCCGAGGGCCGCTACGACCTCACCGCGAATGACCTCTTGGTGGTAGCGGATGCGGCGTCCGACGAGTCGATGACCCCGGGAGCGGCATCGCGCCTCAACTAGGGTCGTCACCCATGCCCCCCGTTGACGACGCATCCCTCGGCGCCATCTTCAAGGCCTACGACATCCGTGGCACGGTGCCCGATCAGCTCGATGACGACCTGCTCGAGCGCATCGGCGCCGCGGTCGGGCGATTCGCCGCCGATTCGGGTGCCACCCGGATGCTGGTGGCCCACGACATGCGCCCGACTGGTCCGATCTTCGCCGACGCCTTCGCCCATGGCGCGATCTCGCAGGGCATCGACGTCGAACTGCTCGGGTTGTCGTCCACCGACATGTTGTTCTTTGCGTCAGGTGCACTCGATGCACCGGGTGCGATGCTCACCGCCTCCCACAACCCGGCCCAATACAACGGTGTGAAGTTGTGCCTCGCCGGAGCGAAGCCGATCGGCGCCGACACGGGACTCGCCACCATCCGTGCGCTCACCCTCGATGCTCCGGCTCCGGCGCCCACTTCGGGATCGATCTCGCGACGCGACGACGTACTCGATCTCTTCGTGCGTCACGTGCACACGTTCGTCGACGTGCCGTCGTTGCGACCACTGAAGGTCGTCGCCGATGCCGCGAACGGCATGGGCGGCCTGATCGCTCCCGCAGTGTTCGAGGGGCTTCCGTTCGAACTCGACATGCTGTATGGCGAGCTCGACGGCACGTTCCCGAACCATCCCGCCGATCCGATCCAGCCCGAGAACCTCCGCGACCTCCAGGCCCGCGTGCTCGCCACCGGCGCCGATGTGGGACTGGCCTTCGACGGCGACGCCGATCGCGTCTTCCTCGTCGACGACCTCGGTCAACTCGTCTCGGGTTCGCTCACCACGGCGATCGTGGCCGACGCGATGCTCTCCCGTCATCCCGGTGAGATCGTGCTGCACAACCTGATCTGTTCGAAGGCCGTGCCCGAGATCATCACCGAACGGGGTGGCACTCCGGTGCGCACCCGCGTCGGCCATTCGTTCATCAAGCAGGTGATGGCCGAGACGGGAGCCTGCTTCGGCGGTGAGCACTCCGGTCACTACTACTTCCGCGACAACTACCGGGCCGATTCGGGAATCATCGCCGCTCTGGTCGTGCTCGAGGTCGTCAGTCGCGCCGGTGTTCCGCTCTCCGAGCTCCGCAAGCCCTATGAGCGCTATGCCGATTCGGGCGAGATCAACACCGAGGTGCCCGATCCTCTCGCGGTGATCGAGAGGGTGGCCGAGAGGTTCTCGTTCGCCGACCTCGATCGCCTCGACGGCCTCACGGTCGACCTCACCACCGGTTCCGATGCCGATGCTGGCGATCCGTGGTGGTTCAACCTGCGCCCCTCGAACACCGAACCCTTGCTCCGATTGAACCTCGAGGCCTCCGATGCGGCAGCGTGTGCTCGACACGTCGCCGAGATCCGTGCCCTCGTCGCCGAACTCTCCTGAGGGGAACCTCCATGACGCTCGACCCCCAACTCCTCGAGATCCTCGCCTGCCCCGACGACCGGGGCCCATTGCTCTACTTCGCCGATGAGCAGTCGCTCTACAACCCGCGCCTGCATCGTCGCTATGAGGTCCGCAACGACATCCCGGTGATGTTGATCGACGAATCGACCATCGTCGACGATGCCGAGCACGAGCGACTCATGACCAAGGCCGCGGACCAGGGCATCGCTCCCACCTTCGAGGCCTGACGTGGTTCTCGACACCCTCGGCATGTTCGATGCCGCGGCGGCCACACCGGAGAACATGCGCGTCGCCCGGGAGTCCGCGGTGGCGCAGCTCGGTGATCTGCCGCTTCCCGAGCACGACGACATCGACAACATCGTCGTGCTCGGCATGGGTGCGTCGGGTACTGCCGGTGAGATCGTGCGCGAGGTCGCCGGTCCGTTGATGCCGGTTCCCGTCGTCGTCCACCATGGCTATGGCGTGCCGAGCTTCGTCGACTCCCGTTCGCTGGTGTTGGCCGTCTCGATGTCGGGTCGCACCGACGAGACGATCGAAGCCGTCGAGAACGCCCTCGAGGATGACGCGTCGATCGTGTCGTTCGGCCATGGGGGAGTGCTGGCCGAGTTGGCGAAGCGGCGGGGCTTCGCGCATGTCGATGCCACGCCGGCCATGCCCGCTGCGCGCTGTGGCGTCGGACCCATCGTGGTGCCGGTGCTGACAGTGCTCGAGGCGGTCGGGCTCTATCCCGGAGCGGGGGAGTGGATCGATGCTGCGATCGCGCAGTCGACGCGTCGACGCGATTCACTCA
Organism: uncultured Bifidobacterium sp.; assembly: GCA_964454715.1. Taxonomy (GTDB): domain Bacteria; phylum Actinomycetota; class Acidimicrobiia; order Acidimicrobiales; family Acidimicrobilacustridaceae; genus Acidimicrobilacustris. The sequence goes on from CAYVUO010000087.1 coordinate 7,706, forward strand.
TCACGCCGTCCAACCTCGGCACGCGTCTCGCTCGTCGACTCGTCGGTTCGTTCCCCCTGATCTACGGCGGGAATGGCCCGGGACGCGTCGCCGCCCGCCACTGGAAGTCGCAGCTCAACGCCAATGCCAAGGTGCCGGCGTTCTGCTCCAACGCTCCCGAACTGTTCCACGATGAGGTGGCGGGTTGGGGGCAGCATGGCGACATCACCCGGCAGGTACTGCGGTCGGTCGTGCTGCGTCATGACGACGAACATCCGTCGGTGGCCCTCGCCCTCGATCTGGCCACCGAGCAGCTCGTCGAGTTCGTCGGTTCGGTCGACGAGGTGCGGGCCGAGGGCGAGGGGGCGCTCGCCCAGCTCCTCGACCTGATGCTCGTGGGCGACCTCGTCTCGCTCCATCTGGCCGCCGACGCCGAGATCGACCCCGGTCCCGTGCCGGCCATCGACGGCTTCGCATCACGGTTGCGGCCCGACTGACCCATCTACACTCGGCGTCTCCCGACCACGAGGAACGTCATGACGCTCACCGCATCCGTGTCCGACACCGGCATCGACTACAAGGTCGCCGATCTCTCCCTGGCTGCCTTCGGCCGCAAGGAGATCCAGCTGGCCGAGCATGAGATGCCCGGCCTGATGGCCCTGCGGGCCAAGTTCGCCGATTCGCAGCCGCTGGCGGGCGCCCGCATCACCGGTTCGCTCCACATGACGATCCAGACCGCGGTGCTGATCGAGAC
>CAYVUO010000088.1:0-6802 GCA_964454715.1 uncultured Bifidobacterium sp.
ACACCTCGCAGTTCAACGGTGGCGACACCTGGGACTTCCAGTTCTTCGCCGGAGGTCGTGCGATCGGATCGTGCGGCACGACGTCGGTGACGTTCGCGGGCGTCGCCACGACAACGCCCACGACGGCGGCGACCACCACGACGACGTTGCCGACCTCGAACTACTGCTATCTGACGCTCGACAATCGGACTCAGGTGTCGTCGACCGTGCCGCCGGTGTTCACCGTGCATACCGACATGTCACTTTGGCTCTACGCGCGTTGGCGAGCCGTTCCTGTCGCAGATCCCAACTCTTGGGGCATCGCGCCCAACCAGCAGTACGCGAACGGCATCTACATCGGACCGAACATCGGAGGCGGGGACGGGACCTACACGGGCTGGCCCGTTGACGCATACAGCGGAAGCATGGGATTCCTCGACGATCTGCAGTCCGCTGGGATCACACTCGCAGACGGGCAGCGCTACGAGTTCGAGATCGCGCAGGAGGGCTCATGGGGCTCGTGCGGGGACACCGTCACCTTCTGGGTCGGCCCCGAACCCACGACCTCGACGACGACGACAACCACGTCGTCCTCCACGACCACCACGACCACACCGGTCTGCTCCGCCACCCTGACCAACGGGCCGCTCGATCTCTCCACGGCTCCGGTGTTCGACATCACCGGTGTTCACGGTGACCTCTACGTGGAGTGGAACCAGCAGGGATCGTCGGTGAAGTACGTGACCCTTCTGGCGCTCGACAACGGCACGGGCCACTTCACTCGCAACGGATGGTCGCCCGACTTCGATACCGGCGCGCTCGCCTACGGACAGACCTGGGAACTGCGCTTCTTCCCATCGAACTTCACCGCTTCGACCTGCGGCACTCTGAGCGTGCCCATCGTGGATCCGGCGACTACGACGACGACCACCACGACGACGACCACAACCACGAGCACGACGACGACCAGCACGACGTCGTCGACCACCACCACATCATCGTCGACCACGACGACCGCTCCCTCCAGCACGACGACCAGCACCACGAGCACCACCACCACGACGGTGCCCGCGCCGGTGTGCTCGGCGGCGTTGACCGGTGGCACGCTCACCGAGGGAGTCGCACCCCGCTTCACGATCACCGGAATGCCCGGTGAGGTGTACGTGCAGTGGAACGTGCAGGGCGGCACCACCTTCGTGACGATGCTCGGCACCGCAACGGGTGGGAGCTTCACACAGGATGGTTGGTGGCCCGGGTTCGACACGTCGATCGTGACCGCAGGTGCGACCCTCGAGTTCTCGTTCTTCCCCGCGAACTGGCCCGTCGACACCTGCAACACGATCTCGGTCACGGTGAGTGCTGCGGCGACGACGACCTCGTCGACCTCGTCGACCACGACGACCCAGGCGCCGACCACCACGACGACCACGATCCCGGCGCCGGATTGCACGTTCACACTCTTCAACGAGCCGATCGATGCCTCGTCGGTACCGGTATGGGGCATCTCCGGACTCCCGGCGGGCGGAGCGGTGTACGTGCAGTGGGGCCTCGACGGCAGCACAACCGTGTCGACGACCCTGCTCGGCAACGCCGATGGTGTGGGGCTGTTCAGTCAGACCGGTTGGTGGTCCGGTTTCGACCCTGCCGCACTCGTGGCCGGCCAGGTGTGGTCCATCTCGTTCTTCCCCGGCGACTGGCCCACCGACGTGTGCGGTGTCAGTTCGCTGGTGATCGCAGAGGATCCGGCTCCGCCGTACGTGCCGCCCACCACACAGCCTCCGACGCCGCCCACCACCGTGCTCGAGTTGCCGACCACGACCGCACCGGCGAATCCCGCGGTGGAGACCCCGCTGCCGCCGAGGATCATCGTGGACCAGGAACTCGACACGAACTGCCCGGCGAACCCCGACGAGACGACGCCGATCTACAACCTGGACCCGGTCGTGACGGTGCAGACCGCGGACGGTGTGACCGAGTACCCGATGGTCACTGACGGTCTCGTCGATCTCGACGGTGACGGGGTCGCCGACGATCTCCCGCCCTGCTACGTGGCCGTCGGGCGCGTGAAGTTCCCGGTCGATCCACCCACCGACACGCCCGAGGACATCGTCTACGAGGTCGTCGTGTATGGCTCGACGACACCGGACGGGCCCACTCAGATCGTCGGTGGCACGGAGATGAACATCGTCACCGCTGATCCCGAACCAGCGGGCGCACTTCCCTACACGGGTGCCGATCTGCCGTGGCAGATCGTGCTGGGCGTGCTGCTCTCGGCCGCCGGTGCCTCGCTGCAGATCGCACATCGACGCCGGTTCCGACTGCAGTGATCGACGTCGTCGATCGCGTCGTGTGACGCGGCCGAAGACGGCACTGTTGGACGAACGGAGCCCGAAGAGGGATTCGAACCCTCGACCCCCTGTTTACAAGACAGGTGCTCTGGCCAACTGAGCTATCCGGGCAGGAGGAGTGAGGCTAGACCGCGGTCGGTCCGGCCTCCCACCCCGCTGCCCGACGCTCGCTACTGCAGTCCGTACTTCGGCATCGCCCCGCTGAACGCGTGCTCGTAGAGACCGAAGCCGACGTGCCCGTCGTAGGTGAAGCGCGCCGAGTGGTCGACCACCGCATACTGACCCATCGGTGCGATGGCGGGCACGTCGTAGACGACGCCCTGTACGACGGTGTCGGGACCTTGGTACATGCCGTGTCGCCAATCCTCCTCGAAGCCGTAGCCGGTTCCGATGGCGAGGAAGTTGGGCATGATCGACTGCGCCTCGATCTCGAACCCTGCGTCGGGGAACGAGATCGTCGACGACTCGAGGATGCGCGTTCCGGGCACGAGGCGATGATCGTGCTCGGTGCGACCCAACTGTTCGATGCGACCGTCGAGCCAGACCCGCTCGGCCTGTTCGAGCGAACGCGAGCCGTCGGCTTGTTCGGAGCAGATGTAGAAGATCGAATGATCCTCGAACCGCATGGGGAAGTACGACCACATGCCGCCACCCATCGCGTGAGTGCCGGCGCGGATGCCCTCGGGCTCCTTCTCACCGACCGGACGAACGCCCCACGAACGATCGCGTGATCCCCAAGTCGTGGCGTGGTCGACCGTGAGTTCGTTGCCATCGACGACGAGCGAACCCGTCCATGACCCCATCTGTGCGAGACGCTGCGTATCGAACAGCACGCGCGCGCCCTGGCGGATGAACTGGTTGGGTTCGGGGATGGCGGGACCGAATCCCTCCCACACCATGTCCATGGCGACGGTGTGATCATTGGGTTCGACCACGAAGCGAAGGCGCTTCAGTGGTTCGAGCACCTCGATGCGCAGTGGACCGACGGAGATGTCGGCCCGATCGACCAGCGGCTTGGACGAACGCACGACGTACTGCTTCTCACCGACGCGAACGGTGACGAATGCATCGGTGGTGCCGAGGTTCGGATACTGGCCGAGACCGAACACCGCCATGAACGCGCCGCCCGTGTCGAACGCATTGAAGTAGTAGCGGTCGTAGAAGTTGCGATCGCTGGTGACGGGATGGGCGATCCAGTTGGCGGACTGGTGCACCGGATAGTCGTCCCACGAGGTCACTGGATTGTTCTGCATGGTTCCCCCACTTCGTTGTGTCGTTGAGTCGGTACTGGTGATCTGCGACCGGTCAGTTCACGCCGAGCTCGGCGATGACCTCGGTCTCGAGTTCGTGCTTGACGACCTTGCCCGACGCGTTGTGCGGGAGTTCGTCACGGAACACCACATACGCCGGCACCTTGAACTTGGCGAGCGTCGCCGCCACCCAGGCCTTCACCTCATCGGGCATCAGCATCGAACCGGGACGGGCCACGACGACCGCCGCCACCTCCTGACCGAGCTGATGATGAGGGATGCCGATGACCGCGACCTCGAGCACATCGGGGTGCTCCTCGAGTCGGTTCTCGATCTCGATCGGGTAGATGTTCTCGCCGCCGCGGATGATGAGGTCGCGCATGCGACTCTCGAGTTGCAGCACACCGTCGACGACGCGACCGAAGTCGCCGGTGCGATACCAGCGACGTTCATCGAGGGCCTTCGCCGTGGCGCCCGGGTTGTCCCAATAGCCGAGGAACACCGCAGCACCGCGCAGACAGATCTCGCCCACCTCGCCGTCGGGCACGACCTCACCCGATTCGTTGCGGATCTCGAGTTCGTGGAGACAATCGACCATGCCGACCGATGCCGGATGGGTCTCGAGGGTGATTCCGCCGATGCGCGTGCCACAACCAAGTGTCTCGCTCATGCCGTAACCGATGCCGATGCGCGCGTGCGGAACCTTCTTGCCCATCAACTTGATGAGTTCGGGAGAGTAGGTGGCGCCGCCTCCACCCATCTGCATCACACTCGACGTGTCGTACTTGTCGAAGTCCGGATGTTCGAACAATCGCCAGAACTGGGTGGGAACGAGACTCCAACCACCGACGCGATGTTCCTCCGTGAGCTTCAGATGGGTCGTCTCACTCCATGCACCCACGGGCGCGAACACGATGCGCGACCCGGTGAACGCGCCGGTGACCAGGGGCGCGACACCCGAGACGTGGAACAGCGGGCCGGCCTGGATGCTCGAGGGCTGCGCAGGGGGCGGCGCATCGGGCGCCGGTGTCGGAGCCGGGTTGAGCGTGGCCCCGATCGCCCCCTGCAACAACACGCACTGGGGGAACGAGATCAGGTTTCGATGCGAGAGGGTCGCGGCCTTGGGTCGTCCGGTCGTGCCACTCGTGAACAGCAGGAGCGCGGCGTCGTCCTCGTCGATCGCAGCGGTCGGCAGGGCCGGGTCGCCGTTGCGAGGCGGACCGAGCATCGGATCGAGCACCTGCAGGTCGTGCACCTCGTGGTCGGCCACCACACCGGCCTCGACGAGACGCTCGTAGCGGGGACCGTCGGCGAACACGAGCTTCGGACGTGAGAGGTCGACTCCGTGCCGCATCTCCGGCGGGGTCCACCAACCATTGAGACTCGACACGATCGCGCCGCTGACGACCGTGGCCCACCACGCGACATAGAACTGAACGGTGTTGGCCGACGCGATCGCCACGCGATCACCCTTCACCAGACCGCGCTCGGCGAAGAACGCTGCGACGCGGGCGACCGATGCGCTCAGATCGTCATAGGTGAGCGTGAGGTCGGGGAACACGAGGTTCGGCAACGGACCGAAGCGCTCGCGGGTCATCTGCAGCACCTCGCGCATCGAGCGCATGCGGTGCTTGAAGACAGGAACGGGCACGCCGAGCACGTCCTCGGTGACCACCTCGAAGGGTGAACCCGGGCCGATCAGATGCTCCGCCCCCGCAGGTGCCTGCCAGATGTAGGTCGTACCGGCCACGAATCCCCCTCGTCGTCGGATGTGATCGTTGCCCCGCAACCGCAGGAGCGCAACTACTCGCCTCCCCCGTCGCTGCGCCGGGCCCGGTAGCGTCCGGGCATGAGCATCCTCGGACACGAAGTCGTGCGGCGGGAGGACCCCGCTCTCCTCACCGCCGGCGGCACCTACGTCGACGATCTCGCCATCGATGGCGCCGTGCACGCTGTCTTCGTGCGATCGACGATCGCCCATGGCGACCTCCTCTCGATCGACACCAGCGAGGCCGTCGCGGCTCCCGGCGTCGTGGCCGTGCTCACGGCGGCCGACGTCGACCTGCCCGACCTGCCGGCGCCGATGATGCTCAACCAGGGCATGGTGCGCCCCGTGCTCGCCCGAGATCGTGTGCGGTTCGTGGGCGAGCCGTTGGCCGTCGTGGTGGCCGAGTCGCGAGAGGCTGCGGTCGATGCCGCCGAATCGGTGATCGTCGACATCGAGCCACTTCCAGTCCTCATCGACCCGATCGCAGCGCTCGACGCCGATGCGCCACGCCTCTACCCCGACCTCGATGACAACGTCGTCATGGCCATCGATCACAAGGGCGACCCGATCTCGTTCGACGACTGCGACATCGTCGTCGAGTTCACGACGATCAACCAACGCGTCGCACCGGCACCGATCGAGTCGCGCTCGGCGATCGCATGGTGGGACGAAGCCGGCCGCCTCGTGCTCGAGATCGGCTGCCAGGGTGCTCACCCGATCCGCACCGCCCTCGCCACGCTCTATGGCCTCGACCCGGCCCAGGTGCGCGTGATCTGTCCCGATGTCGGCGGCGGCTTCGGTGCGAAGGCCCAGGCGCCGGCTGAGGCCCTCCTGCTCGGTTCGATCTCGCGTCGCGTCGGACGACCCGTGCGCTGGGCCGAGACCCGTTCGGAGAACCTCGTGGCCATGACCCACGGTCGCGGTCAGGTGCACACGATCGAGCTGGGAGGCACCCGAGAGGGCGATCTCCTCGCGTACCGCATCAACGTCATCCAGGAGGCGGGCGGGTATCCGGGTACTGCCGCGATGCTCCCCTACGCGGTGCGCATCATGGCCTCCGGTTGCTACGACATCGGTCGCGTGCAACTCGACGCGCGCTCTGTCGCCACCAACACCACTCCGGTGGGTGCGTATCGCGGCGCTGGTCGGCCCGAGGCGGCCGCCGCCATCGAGCGAGCCGTCGATCTGTTCGCGCTCGAAGCAGGTCTGGATCCCGCCGAGGTGAGGCGTCGCAACTTCATCCAACCCGAACAGTTCCCCCATCGCACCGCTACCGGTACGACCTACGACTGCGGCGACTACGAGGGCGCACTCGATCGAGCGCTCGATGCCGCGGGCTATTCAGAGTTGCGCGCCGAGCAGGCCCGACGCCGCGCCGCCGGCGACCGCAGGTTGCTGGGCATCGGCGTGTCGTCGTACGTCGAGATCACCGCTGGCACCGGCGGCAAGGAGTACGG
>CAYVUO010000088.1:6812-8347 GCA_964454715.1 uncultured Bifidobacterium sp.
TCCCCGGTGGTCGCGCGCGCGTCGTGACCGGTTCGAATCCCTACGGTCAGGGACACGTCACCGCATGGTCGATGCTCGTGTCCGAACTCACCGGTCTTCCCCTCGACGCCATCGACGTGATCTACGGCGACACCGACCTGGTGCCGAGCGGTGAGGTCACCGGCGGATCACGTTCTCTCCAGGTGGCGGGCAGCGCCGTGTTCGACGCTGCCGGGAAGCTCGTCGACCTCGCACGCGAACGCGCCGCAGAACTGCTCGAGGCGTCGGTCGACGACCTCGTGCTCGATGCCGACACCGGTCGCTTCCATGTGGCCGGCACCCCAGCTGTCTCCGTCGACTGGGCGGCGGTGGCCGACAGTCTCGAACCGGCCGACGGAACGCTGCTCGCGATCTCCGACTTCGAAGCAGCCGGCCCGACCTATCCGTTCGGCACGCATGTCGCGGTGGTCGAGATCGACTCCGACACCGGTGAGGTCGAACTCGTTCGCATGGTGGCCTGTGACGATGCTGGCCGCATCCTCAATCCGTTGCTCGTCGACGGTCAGGTGCACGGAGGTCTGGCACAGGGCATCGCGCAGGCGCTGTACGAACAGGTCGTCTACGACGACATGGGCAACCCGATGACGGCGACGTTCATCGACTACTGCGTGCCGTCGGCCGCGGAATTCCCGACGTTCGAGCGCATCGCCATGGAGACACCGACTCCGCTCAATCCCTTGGGCGCCAAGGGCATCGGTGAATCCGGCACGATCGGAGCGATGCCGGCGGTGCAGAACGCCGTCATCGATGCGCTCTCCCACCTGGGCGTGCGCCATCTCGACATGCCGCTCACTCCCGAGCGCGTGTGGCGGGCGATCAGCGCCGCGAGCGACTGAACGTCACTCGAAGCCATCGCTGTCGAACTCGACGGTCACCCGACCGGCGAGACGACGACGCGTGACCTCGTAACAGGCGAGCACGCCGGCGGCCGACACGTTGAGCGATGCCAGCTCACCCAACAACGGGATGCTGGCGATGGCATCACACCGTTCGCGCACCAAGCGCGAGAGGCCCTTGCCCTCGGCGCCCATGACGAGGCACACCGGTTGATCGGCCACCGCGAGATCGAACAGTTCGGTGCTGCCACCCATGTCGAGACCGACGACCCATACGCCCATCTCACGCAACTTGGTGAGCGCGTTGGGAAGACCGCCGACCAACGACATCGGGAGGTACTCGATGGCACCAGCTGCAGCCTTGGTGACCGTGGGTGTGATGTGCACCGCTCGATGCTTGGGCAGCACGATGCCGCTAACACCTGCACATTCGGCCGAACGCAGAAGCGCGCCGAGGTTGCCGGGATCGGTGACACCATCGAGCGCGAGCAGGAACGGGAGATCGCCTGTGCGCGTCTTGCGTCGAGCCAGGGTCTCGAGGTCGTGCTCCTCGAGTTCTGCAGCACGTGCGACGACGCCCTGTGGCGCCTCGGTACGAGCCTGCGCGTGAAGGCGCGTGCGCGTGACCTCGCGCACCGGCACCTTGAGATCCTGCGCCAA
>CAYVUO010000089.1:0-8344 GCA_964454715.1 uncultured Bifidobacterium sp.
GCGACCCTCACCTTGGCAAGGTGATGCTCTACCAACTGAGCCACGTCCGCAGGGAGCGACACCTTACCAATGGCTCGGCCCTGAAGGAAAAGCGGGGCAGATCACTGCACCACCACCGGGAACCAGCCGGCCACGTCGATCAGCACGTCCGTATGGTCGGCGGGATTCACCGAGGCCGGAGCATTCCGGTTGAACACCTTGAAGCACCCATCTCCGGCCACCTTGGCGATGACGAGGTTGGGAACCGTTGCCCCAGCACCGAAGTTGACGTTCGAGGAGTTCGGTCGAGTGATCCCATTCGGGAAGACGGTGAGGAATCCTCCAGCGGTCGAGCGGGTCGACGTGACGTTCAGTGCGACGGCACCGACCTGGCCGGATGCGGCAACGTTGGCCCGACCGCCGATGCAAACGGTCCTCTCCTCATCATCGCCCACAGGATCACCGAGCGAGCCACCCTGGTCCTGACCATCGATCGTGGTCTTGTTGGGGCGGGTGTCGACCACCCGAGCCGGATCGAGGGCATGGAAGGCGCCACCGGCCAAGTAGTACCCGGCCACGTCGACGAGAACATCAGTCGAACCGAATCGGTTGAAGATCGAGATCGCACCGCCGGTACCGAGCTTCACGATCACCGCGTTCGGCACGTTCGAACCGGCCGTGAAGTTCACGTTCGACGCCGTGGGTGTGGCGATCCCGGCGGGGAACACGGTGAGGAAGCTACCTGCGCTCCCTCGGGTGGCAGTGACATTGAGCACGACCGCTTCGACGCCAGTGAGCGGAACCCCGCCGCGCCCAGCGATGGTGACGTTCACGGTCGAATTCTCGGTGACCTTGCCAGCACCCTGGAAGAGGCCGTCGAAGGTCCGGCCGTTCGGCGACCGGGTGTCAAGGAGGCGCCGCGGGGACAGCGACTGGAAGTCACCACCGTCGGCATACCAACCGAGGACGTCGACGATGAGGTTGGTCGTACCCGCGTTGTTGAAGAACGTGATGTATCCGTCATTGCTCAACTTGCCCATCACGGTGTTCGCAACTGTGCGCCCGGGAACGTAGTTGAGGTTCGACGTATCGGGTCGCGTTTCATCCGACGGGTAGACCGTCATGAAGCTGCTCGACGCGCCACTCGGGCCAACGACCGTGACGTTCAAAACGGCTGCGCCTGCGCCCTTCGCCGGAACTCCGCCGCGCCCCGCGACCTTCACCTTGAGCGTTCCACCAGCGCCGAGTACGCCGATTCCCGCATACGCATCGGCCGATGGCGTCGTGGGCGGGTTGTCGTCGACCGTGCACGGATGAGCGCATGTGGGCCGAGTATCGACGATACGAGCCGGATTGAGTGGCGTGAACGCCGGCTGCACCTCGAACGCGCCGATGTCGATCTTGGTGCCGATCCGACGGTAGAAGCCGTCGCTCCGTTGATCGAACTGGTCGCCGTTGAACGCCGGAGACACCGTGTAGCCAGCATCGATGGCCGGCGAACCAGGCAGCAACGAGTGCGTCTTGGTGTAGCCGCCATTGTCGGCAAGATCACCGAGCTTCAGCGCCGATCGCGACACCGTGCCGACCATGTTGCCGCCGTCACCGAGCGAACCGCTGCCAGTGCGGGAACCGACGATCGAGTGATTCAGCAGCGAGTACGGCGAGGTCGCCGGTTCCGGAGCGATGTCGCTCGCCGAGGTGTAGGGCGTGTTGGGGTAGGAGGTGTTTCCGAGCACGATCGTCTGGGTGAACTCGAACACACCGGTGGAGGCGCCGGCGGGAGGCAGACCGTCCCACGTCCCCGACATCATCACCCCTCCGGCGTAGTTGTTGGCCGTGTTGTCGACGATGGTGGACGAGATGATGTCGAGGCCCTCGGCGAATCCGGCGATGGCCCCGCCGCGGTCGGCATGGTTCCCCGAGAAGGTCGAGTTGTGGATCTGTCCGGTGGACAGGTTCGTTCCACCGGCGAAGATCGCTCCGCCATTCCCGCTCGCACTGGTGTAGTTCCCGACGAAGGTCGAATTCTCGACCGAGACGAAGCCACCAGCGTCGAGCGTCGAGACGGCGACTCCCCCTCCGGAGCCTTGAGCGACGTTGCCCGAGACCGTGGTCGACTGGAGATCGAGATCGCTGTTGGAGATGAACAGCCCGCCACCCGAGCTGCCCGCCGAGTTGTTCTCGATCGCCGAGCGCCGGATGAGGATCACATATCCCTGATCGGAATTGAGATTCGCTCCACCTCCCATCCCATATGACGAGGAATTGTCGTGCATCGACACGCCGTCGAAGACGATGTCGGCGCCCCGGACGTTCACGGCACCGCCGTCACCGAGACTCGTCGAATTGTTCCCGAAGGCGCTGTTCGATACGTCGAACCAGCCTCCGCCGAGATTCGCCCTGACCGCTCCACCGCCGTAGACCGTCGATGCGCTGTTCGCGTTGAAGGTCGAGCCACCGATGTACACGTTGAGCGGTGTTCCATCCGACACGAAGTAGCCGGCGCCACCAGTTTGGGAGGAGCACCCCGTGATCTCCGATTCCTCGAGTCGGAACGAACCGTGCCCGGAGACGTTGATGGCGCCACCCGTCACCGTTGCGTTGCTCACCGAGGCGCGGACCCCTCGCACGAGGGTGTTCAACTCCCCTTGAGCACTGATCACCGAACCGCTGCCCGTCGTGTAGGCCATCGAGATCGTCAGGAATTCGATGTGGGTGCCGTCGCCCGCTCCCGGACCAAGATCGAAGACGGCATGCCCATTGGCGTTGATGAAGTTGTAATGGGTTGAGAGATCGACACTCGTATCGCCAGCGATGCGCACGGGGCTCGTGATCTCGGGCAGATCCGACTGCAGTGTGATGGTGCCGTGGGACGAGACGGCGAAGTCGATGTTGTTGATCCCGCCCGACGCGTTGGCATCGAGGATGGCCTGTCGGAGACTTCCACCGCCGGAGTCATTGTTGTTCGTGACGGTGAAGGTCTGACCCACCGCCCCTGCCGGTGCCTGCGACAGGACGAGCGGCAGGCCCGTCGCCAGCAATGCGCCAGCTCCACCGACGAGCGTGCCCTTGCGCAGCAACGACTCCGATCGACGTTCCGATGACTCCGACATGAGGACCCCCGCGGGCCAGTGGCGCAGCCCCGGTCCACGCCCTGTGACGAGCGTAGGCCGCGGCTCGCCAGCCTGCTCGGGGTCCATCGCCGAGCAGTTGCCGCCGGGAGGGTTCAGTCCTTGGGGCGAAGGTCGATGGTGAGGGTGAGCACACCGTCGACGAGTTCGGCGTTGGCATCGCCGATGATGGCGAAGTCCAGGAAGTCGTTCTGGGCCTGCTCGATGAACCGGGTGCGCTCCTCGCCGGCGATCGGCGGGAGCGGACGGCTCTTCACCGCATGCGCTCGGTCGCGGAACCGCTGCAGCATGGCGTCGAGGTCGAGGGAGTCAGCCATGACCGAACGCTAGGCCAGACCGAGGTCGTCGCGGGTCACGAACGGATCGGGACGCAGCGCATCGGCGACCATCGGATCGACGGGACCGACGGGGCCGGTGGGCGGGCCGAGGTCGGGAACACCCGTGCCGCCGCCCGAGCCGCCGTCACCGTCGCCACCGATCGTCGCCGGTCGCGTGTGGCGCCAGTAGAGGACGTTCAACACGATCATCGCCACCGCGATGACCAGCAGCATGGAGATCACACCGGCGATCTTGCGGCCGCTCGTCCAGAACGAGGTCGAGGGCGAACCCGGATCCTTGTAGCCCGGTGGCACGACCGCGGGCACGGCGGTGGTGCTGGTGGTCGACGTACTCGTGGTCGAGCTCGACGTGGTCGACGGACGGTACGTGGTCGACGATGTGCGCTGGGTGGTCGTCGTGGTCGATGACGAGGTGCTCGACGTGCTCGACGACGAGGTCGAACTCGTACTCGACGACGATGTGGTGGAGCTCGAGGTGGTCGACGAACTGGTGGTGGATGAACTGGTCGTCGACGACGTCTGCGCACCGGCGATGCCGGCGGAGAGCGCGAGTGCACCGAGGATCGGCACGAGTCCGGCTCCGAGGGTGGCGACGAGTCGACGGCGGGTCACGTCGGTCACCCTAGTGGTGGTCATTGCTGGTGCTGGGGGCAGGAGTAGGTGGTACGACCACCGATCGTGCGGCGCTGCAAGGGCGATCCATCGGCGGGACAGAGCCCTCCTCGCACCCGCGACGCCTGGAGGTCTCCGAGGTGCGAGCCCCCGCGTCGCCCCAGCACTCGCACGGTCGTGCGGATCGCCCGGTGCAGTGTGCGAACCTCGTCGTCGTCGAGCCCACCGGCGGCTCGGGCCGGGTCGAGACCGGCGCGCCACAGCGCCTCGTCGGTGAGCAAGTTGCCGAAACCGGCAAGGCGAGACTGATCCATGAGCCGCGCCTTGAGCGGTGTGTTCGCGCCGTCGAGCACAACCCGCAACTGCGCGAGCGTGAGCGTGGCCGCGTCGACACCGAGTCGTCGTTCATCGGGGTCGAGTTCGACACCTCCGAGTCGACGTGGATCGCGCAGTCGCAACGATCCGCCGTCGAAGTGCACGACGAATCGCTCCCACGCCGGATCACGACGGTGCGACGAGTACTCGAGTCCGTCGATCGCCGGTTCACCATCGAGTTCGAGCACTCCGGTCATGCCGAAGCGCAGACCGACGGTCGGGCCGTCATCGCTGGTGTCGAGCAACAGCAACTTGCCGATGCGACGATCGGTGACGAACGAACGACCCACGAGCGCGCGCCGCACATCGCGCTGGGTGATGCCGCCCTTCAGGAACCAGGCATCGGGAGCATCGACGCCGACGATCGTGCGGCCGAGGGTGTTCGCCGCGGCCCGCCGGTAGATCTCGACCTCGAGCATCTCCGGCACGACTGGTCACTCCCCCGGCGCCAACGCCTGTGCGAAGTCGGCGATGAGATCGTCGACGTGCTCGAGCCCCACCGACACCCGGATGGTGCCGGGCGAGATGCCATTGGCCGCGAGCTCCTCGGGCGTGAGATTCACATGCGTGGTCGATGCCGGATGCGTCACCAGCGTCTCGGGGCCACCGAGCGAGGTCGCCAACTGGGCGAGACGAACCGACTCGACGAAACGACGACCGGCGTCGAGACCACCGGCGAGGTCGAACGTGAGCAGCCCGGTGTACGAGGTCATCTGCCGCGCCACGAGCTCGCGCTGCGGATGCGAGTCGAGTCCCAGCCACCGCACCTCGCTCACTGCGTCGTGTGCTTCGAGGAAACCGGCGATCGCACCGGCCGACTCGGTCTGACGTTCGAGCCGGATGGGAAGTGTGCGCAGACCGCGCAGGGCGTTGAGCGCATCGAACGGCGATGCGTTGGCGCCCTGCAACACGGCGAACGAATAGATCCAGTCGACGAGTTCGCTCTCACCAGCGACGACACCGATCGTGGCGTCGTTGTGACCGGCGATGGCCTTGGTCGCCGAGTGCACGACGAGGTCGATGCCATGGTCGAGCGGACGCTGCCCGAGAGGCGTGGCGAACGTGGAGTCGACGACGGTCATGGGTCCGGCGATCGCGCCCACCTCGGCCAGATCGGCGAGGTCGAGACGAGGATTGGCCGGCGTCTCCGCGAACACGAGCGTGGTGCGCCCTGGGATGACGGCAGCGGTGAACGCGCCCGGCTCGGTGGCGTCGACGAACGTGACGTCGATGCCGAAGCGCGGGCACACCGTCTGCAACAACAACTGCGTGCCGGCGTAGAGCTGACGCTGGGCGACGATGTGGTCACCCTTCGAACACAGCCCCAGCACGACCGCGCTGATCGCACCCATGCCCGACGCGAACGCTCGGGCCGATTCCGCGCCCTCGAGTTGCGCGATCGCATCCTCGAATCCGGCGACGGTGGGATTGCCGTAGCGCGAATAGAACCGGGTGTCGCCGACCGCGGTGGCACGACGACGTCCCTCGTCGACGGTGTCGGCGGTGAACGTCGTCGATGCCCACAGGATCGGTGCGAGAGCGGAGTCGTTGTCGGCGCGCCCCGCGCGAATGGCGCGGGTCTCGGGATGCAGTTCGTCGGTCATCGGTGATCCTTCGAGAGCTCGTCGAGGAACGGCGCAACGGCACCGGTCATCTGGTCGAGGGCGATCAGGAACGCGTCGTGGCCCTCGTCGGAGTGGATGAGCGCGAGACGCGACGATCCACTGACGGCGTTGATGGTCTCGTGCAACTGCTCCTGCTGTCGCAACGGATAGAGCACATCGGAGGTGATGCCCATCGTGAGCACCGGCGCAGTGATGCGCGACAGCGCGCGCTCGAGTCCGCCGCGACCGCGGCCGAGGTCATGCAGATCCATGGCGCGATTGATGTAGAGGTACGAATTGGCATCGAAGTGACGAGCCAACTTGGCCCCGTGGTAGTCGAGATAGGTCTCGACCGAATAGCGCTGCCACGGCGTGAAGCCGTCATCGGTGGGGTCGGCCTCACTGCGGCCGAACTTGCGCTCGAAGGCGTCGTCGCTGCGATAGGTGATCTGCGCGATCTCGCGGGCGACACCGAGCCCGAGATGGGGCCCATCACCCGGTGCGGCGTCGTAGTAGTCGCCACCGCGCCACTTGGGGTCGGTGACGATGGCGGTGCGCTGGGTGCTCGAGAACCCGATCTGCCATGGGCTGGCGGCGGCGGTGGTGGCGATGGCCACGAGCGCGCCGACGCGATCAGGGAACATCACCGCCCATTCGAGGGCCTGCATGCCACCCATCGATCCACCGATCACGGCATGCCAACGTCGCACCCCGAGAGCGTCGGCCAACGAGGCCTGCGTGCGCACGATGTCGCGGATCGACACGACGGGGAACGACGATCCGTAGGGACGACCGGTCGCGGGATCGATCGACGACGGACCCGTGGTGCCCTGACATCCGCCGAGCACGTTGGCGCACACGACGAAGTGACGGTCGGTGTCGATGGCACGACCGGGGCCCACGAAACCGTTCCACCATCCCTCGGTGGGATGTCCGACCCCGCTGTCGCCGTGCACATGGCTGTCACCGGTGAGCGCGTGACAGATGAGGACGGCGTTCGACGCGTCGGCGTCGAGCTCGCCCCAGGTCTCATACGCGACCTGCACCGATTCGAGTCGTCCGCCACCCTCGAGCGACAGCGGCCGACCGAGCGCGTGGAAGCGTCGACGACCCACCGGGTCACCGGGACGCCACGCGCCACTGGCGGGCAGCAGGTCGACGCTCAGTGGCGCCCGACGGCTCGGTTCTGACATCTGACTCCTCGAACTGCGTGAACTGTTGGTTGCCCCTTGCGGGGCCGCATCCCCACCGTGGAGGTGGGTGGGCACCTTGGGTGTTCGCCCCAGGTTGCCGAGCCCGGCGTACCGGACCACTCATGATGTGGACCCCTATCGTGGCCGCCGGCAGGCCCGGGGGTCAAACACCCGGCGCAGTCCTACGCTGCGACCATGACCGAACCCGCCGTGACCGCCGTCGAACCCACCGGGGCCCAGTTGGCCACCCTCGCCTCGTCGACCGACGAAGGCCCCGTCGTGATGCTGAACCTGCTGCGCTACCGCGACCTCGCCGATGACGACACCGGTCGCACCGGTCGCCAGGCCTATGCCGACTACTCGGCGGTCGCGGTGCGCCTCGTGCTCGAGCACGGCGGCGGCTTCGAGTTCATGGGAACCGCGTCACCGTCGCTGATCGCACCCGCCGGCGAGCAATGGGACGACGTCGTACTCGTGCGCTACCCGAATCGCGCGGCATTCCTCGCCATGGTGTCGTGCGAGGAGTACCAAGCCAACATGCATCACCGCACCGTCGCGTTGGCCGACAGTCGGTTGATCCCGATGACGAAGGTCGAGCTCTAGGCGATCGCGGCATCGGCGCGGGGATCCCACGCCGCCAGATCGTTGAGGTTCGGGTTGTTGGAGAACACCTCGACGATCGGCTGATCGAGCTTGAGGCGCTTGAGCAGTCGCTTGACCTCGAGCTCCTCGTTCCAGAGCACGAGCGTTGCCACCACGCCGGTCGCGCCAGCGCGCGCCGTGCGACCGGAACGGTGCAGATACGCCTTGTGATCCTCGGGCGGGTCGTAGTGCACGACGACGTCGACATCGTCGACATGGATGCCGCGCGCCGCGACGTCGGTGGCGATGAGCGCCTTCAACTTGCCGTCGGAGAAGTCCTTCAACGCCTTCTCGCGCTGACTCTGACGCAGATCACCATGGATGGCGGCAGCCTTCACGCCCTCCTTGTTGAGGTTCTCGGCCACGCGATCGGCGGCACGCTTGGTGCGCAAGAACACGATGGTGCGGTTCGAGCCCTCGATGATGCGAGCGGCGACGCGAACCTTGTCCATGTCGTGCACGCGCAGGAA
>CAYVUO010000090.1:0-802 GCA_964454715.1 uncultured Bifidobacterium sp.
GCACCACAACGCGCTCGGCTGCGACTTCTACCTGCGCATCGCGCCGGAGCTGTACCTCAAGCGCCTGATCGTCGGCGGGCTCGAGCGCGTGTTCGAGATCGGTCGCGTCTTCCGCAACGAGGGCATCGACACTCGTCACAACCCCGAATTCACCATGCTCGAGGCCTACGAGGCCTTCGCCGACTACACCGAGATGATGGAGCTGGTCGAGACGCTCGTGTCGACCGCAGCTGTGCGCGCGAACGGATCGACGATCGTCGAGTTGAAGGGCGAGGCGGTCGATCTCGCCCCGCCATGGCGACGGGTCACGATGGTCGAGCTGATCGAGGAGACGCTCGGTGTGCACATCGATCCGTCGATGTCGGTCGACGATGCACGTGCAGTGCTCGATGGTCTCGGTCTGACCTACAAGTCCACATGGGGTGCGGGTCGACTGACGCACGAGGTCTACGACGAACTGGTCGAATCGAAGGTGCTCGCTCCGACGATCGTCTACGACCATCCTCGCGAGACCTCACCCTTGGCCAAGCCCCATCGCGCCGATCCGACGTTGGTCGAGCGGTTCGAGGTCATCGTCGCCGGTCGTGAATTGGCCAACGCGTACAGCGAACTCAACGATCCCGTCGAACAGCTCGAGCGATTCCGCCACGAGGCCGCGGCCAAGGCGGCCGGTGACCTCGAGGCCGGCGACGTCGATCTCGACTACGTGCGCGCCCTCGAATACGGCATGCCGCCAGCGGGGGGTCTCGGCATCGGCATCGACCGGCTCGTGATGCTGCTCACGCAGTCGTCGAGCATCCGC
>CAYVUO010000090.1:812-8330 GCA_964454715.1 uncultured Bifidobacterium sp.
CCTGCTGACGGGTGCGGCCAACATCCGCGACACGATCCTGTTCCCGACCCTGCGGCCCGAACAGGGCCTCTCCGACGACGACTTCACGGTCGAAGAAGGCCGATGACGCTCAGCCGCACGGCGGCGACCTCGCTTCGCACCTCCTCGAAGCGGGCTCGCCTGACCGGTGTGCTCACCGCGATCGGTGGGCTCATCCTGATCTCCTCGACCCTCCCGCCGTTCCAGAACCGAGTGGGTCGATTCTCCGAGTGGGTGCGGCCGTTCGGGCTCCGCGTCACGGGACACGTCGTGTCGGTGGCCGTCGGTGTGGCACTGCTGTACCTGGCGGGGCAGTTGGCTCGTCGTCGCCATCTGGCGTGGGTGCTCGCACTGGCGCTGTTCGCAACCAGTTCGATCGTCAACATCCTGCGCGTGCACCACTTCGTGGCATTGGCCTACTCGATGTGCATGGTGGTGCTGCTGATCGTGGGCCGGAGGAAGTTCTCCGCTCCCGGAGACCCGCCGACGTTGTTCGAATTCCTCCGCTTCATCCCTCGATTCCTCCTCGTCGTGTTCGTCTACGGCTTCATCGCGATCTTCCTCGAGCGCAATCAGATGACACCGTCGCCCACGATCTGGGATTCGGTGCAGACCATCGTGCTGGGGTTGGTCGGGATCGATGGTCCGTACGAGTTCTCGAACCAGTTCTTCGAGTGGGCGTTCCCGTCGTCGCTTCTCGCGCTCGGCATCGGCGGCCTCGCTGCAGCGGTCTACCTGCTCTTCCGTCCCATCGTCGCCAAGCCGAGTTCCGACCGCGGTGATTGGCATGACGCGGTGACGATCGTCAAGGAATTCAGCGTCGACACGCTGGACTACTTCGCACTGCGTGACGACAAGATGTTCTTCTTCTCGTCGGATCGTCGAGCGTTCATCGCCTACACCTACGTCAATCGCCACGCACTCGTGTCGGGCGACCCGATCGGGGATCCCGGATCGATCCCGCTCGTCGTCGACGAGTTCCTCGAGATGTGCGCGCAGAGGGCGTGGGCGGTGGCATTCCTGGCCGTGCGCGAGGTCGATCGCCAGATGTACCTCGACCATGGCCTGCACACCGTCTACCTCGGTGATGAGGCCGTCGTGAGGGTGAAGGGGTTCTCGCTTGCTGGCAAGAAGTGGAAGAGCATCCGCCAATCCTCAGGACGAGTCGAGCGCTCCTACCACTTCGAATGGATGGCCGAGACCGACGCGTCCCCGGAACTGATCGCGGAGCTCAATGCCATCAGTGCCCGCTGGAGGGGGAAGCGCCCCGAGCGCGGATTCACCATGACCCTCAGTCAGGACGTCGAGGGCACCAACCCGGACTTCCGCCTCTGCCTCGCAGTGGGGGAGGACGGTCACGTCGGGGGGTTCCTCCGCATCGCCCCGGTGTACGGCGCCGAGCCCGGGTACACGCTCGACATCATGCGGCGGGAGCCCGACACGCCGAACGGCATGACCGAGTTCCTGCTCACGAGGACGATCATGAAACTCGACGAACTCGGCCTCGATCGATTCTCGATGAACTTCGCGGCGTGGGGGAGGTTCTTCGAGGACGACGTCGACTACACGATCACCCAACGCGTGGTGAAGCTCGTGCTCAACGTTCTCAGTCCCTTCTACCAGATCAAGTCGTTGAAGGAGTTCAACCAGCGCTTCCATCCCGAGTGGGTGCCGCGCTGCATCGTGTACGAGGACTTCCGCGGACTTCCGCGCGTGGCGCTGCTCTACTCGGCGGCCGAGGGCATGCTGACCTTGCCGATCATCGGGCGCTTCCTCCTTCCGCGAACGGTGGCTCACCCCGGGCGCCCGATCATCGACGCGGACTGAACCGCGCCTATAGCGTCCGTTCCATGTGTGGTCGTTTCAGCATCACCACCGACGCGGCACACATCGCCGCGTTGTTCGATCTCGATGTTCCCGACTTCGAACTCGGCATCGACTACAACATCACTCCCGCACGCGACATCTGGACCGTCATCGAGGACGAGGACGGGCGTCGACTCGATGCCTCCCACTGGGGACTCGTCCCGAGTTGGTCCGATGGCCCATCCAACTCGTCACGCACGATCAATGCTCGCTGTGAGACCGTGGCCGAGAAGCCCTCGTACCGCTCGGCCTACAAGCGCCGACGTTGCCTCATCCCGGTCTCTGGGTTCTACGAGTGGACGGTGGCCCCCGGCACGAAGCGCAAGCAGCCGATCTACATCAGTGCCAGGAGTGGGTCGATGCTCGTGTTCGCCGGATTGTGGGACCTCTGGCGTTCACCGGACGGATCGATCTTGCGTTCCTGCTCGATCATCACCACGACCCCGAACGCGACGATCGAGCCGTACCACGACCGGATGCCGGTCATCCTCGACCGTGCCGACTGGTGGTCGTGGACCGATCCGACGTCCACCGATGTCGCCGACCTGATGCGCCCCGCTGCGGACGACCTGCTGCAACTGTGGCCGGTGAGCACCGAGGTCAACAGCGCGCGCGGTTCCGGACCCCGACTCATCGAACCGATCGAACCGACCGATCCGCGTGAGATCCCCGGTCAGGGTTCGCTGCTCTGATCAGTCGGTGCCGTACTCGCCGAGCGCCGCACGCAGGCGCGCAGCGGCATCGTCGAGCACTGCGGGATCGACGTTGGGGTCGGCCTTGCCGAAGTCGATGTCGGACTCGCTGCGGATGGGCATCACGTGCAGATGCGTATGGGGCACCTCGAGGCCTGCGATCACCAACGAGATGCGATCGGCGCCGAACGCCTCCTGCTGGGCCCGGCCGATGCGATGGGCGACGGCACCCAAGTGGGCCATGGTCGATTCGTCGAGATCGGTCCAACGATCGACCTCGGCCCTCGGCACCACCAGTGCATGGCCGGTGGTGATCGGGGCGATGGTGAGGAACACCACGCAGATGTCGTCGCGGTAGACGAAGCGTCCGGGGAGCTCGCCGTCGATGATGCGGGAGAAGATCGTTGTCATCGAACGGGGATCGTAGAGTTCCGGGATGGTCGATGGGGCGACGAACGGATCGAGGAACGGATCGACGAACGGAACGGGGACTCCGACGACCGGGGGAGAGGACCGCATCCTCACCATCCCCAATGTCATCACCGTCGTGCGTCTGGCCTGCCTCCCGTGGTTCGCCTGGCTCTTGCTCTCGGCCCACGATCGCGTCGGGGCCGCGGTGCTGCTCGGATTCCTCGGCGCCACCGATTGGGTGGACGGGTGGATCGCCCGGCGCTTCCATCAGATCTCCACCGTCGGCAAGGTGCTCGATCCGGTCGCCGATCGGGCGCTGTTCTTCACGACGATCGTCGTGATCGTCATCGATGGTGGAGCGCCCCGTTGGTTCTGCATCGCGGTCTTCGCCCGCGAGTTGGTGATCTCGATCGCCACGCTCGTGCTCGCCGCGCTCGGGGCCCGGCGGGTCGACGTCACCTGGTACGGCAAGGCCGGCACGTTCGGGTTGATGTTCGCGTTCCCCTTGTTCCTGCTCGGTTCGAGCGACTGGTCACTGCATTCGGCGGCCCAGGTCTGTGCCTGGATCACCGGTCTGCCGGGTCTCGTGCTGTCGTACTGGGCCGCCGTCCTGTATGTCCCGATCGGTCTTGGGGCGCTGCGAGAGGGTCGGTCACAGCCGGCCGCCGACGACGTCTGACGGCGCTCCCGGGGGCCCGTGATCGGGTCGGGGGCCATCGGATAGCGTGCCGACCATGCAGCTTCCCGACGACCTCCGCTATTCCTCCGACCACGAATGGGTGCGCCTCGAGGATGGGCGACTCCGTCTCGGCATCACCGACTACGCGCAGGATGCGCTCGGTGACGTCGTGTTCGTCGAGATCCCTTCGGTCGGCACAGAGGTGGCGGCTGCGGCGAAGGTGAGCGAGGTCGAATCCACCAAGTCGGTGTCCGACATCTACGCACCGGTCGCGGGCCGAGTGGTCGAGGTCAATGGTGCTCTGGCCGATTCACCCGAGCGACTCAACGACGATCCGTATGGCGAGGGTTGGATCTGCATCATCGAACCGTCCGATCCCGCTGCGGTATCCGAGCTGCTCGATGCCGATGCCTACCGGCGGTTGATCGAAGGCTCCTGATGGCTGTCGGCGAGGGATTCTGCAGCAACTGCGGGCACCGCAACGCACTCGGAGCGAACTACTGCTCGTCGTGTGGCGGTGTGCTCGAGTCCAGCGCGCCCGAGACAACGACCATCACCTTCCACCCGATCACGCCGACCGATCCCGTCACCGACGAGATGCCGGTCGTCGTCGAGGAACTGGCCGCCGATGAGGCGATGCTGATCGTGCAGAAGGGCCCCAAGGCGGGTAGCCGCTTCCTGCTCGACAAGGACGTCATCACCGCAGGTCGTCATCCCGAGTCCGACATCTTCCTCGACGACATCACGGTCTCGCGCCGACATGCCGAGGTTCGCCGTTCACCGGACGGCACGTTCCTCGCCTGCGACGTCGGATCGCTCAATGGCACGTATCTCAACCGAGCTCGCATCGACACCTCGTTCCTGCACCATGGCGATGAGTTGCAGATCGGCAAGTTCAAACTCGTGTTCCTGCAGTCGAAGGTCGATCACTGATGGCCGATCGTTCACACCTCGCGATCGGCGAGGTGCTCACACTCCTGCAATCGGACTTCCCCGATGTCACCATCTCGAAGATCCGCTTCCTCGAGAGTCAGGGACTCATCGATCCCGAACGCACACCGTCGGGGTACCGCAAGTTCCATGACGAGGACATCGAGCGGCTGCGGTGGATCCTCACCCAACAGCGCGACCACTTCCTCCCGCTGAAGGTCATCAAGGAGCGGCTCGCCGCCGGTGATCTCTCGAACGGTCCGTCCGACGGCATCCTCCCGTTCGCCGATGTCGCCGTCGCGACCTCACCTGCGGTGGCCACCGACGCGATCGCGACGACCGACGAACCAGCAGTGCCCCAGGTGGCCGTCGTCGACGTCGTCGCCGACGCCCGATCGGCCGAACGCGAGCGGGCACGTGCGATCGCCGCATTGCTCGAGGCCCCCGCCGAACTCGTCGCCGAGCCTGTACCGGAACCGGAACCCGAACCGGAGCCTCGCAGTGCGCCCCGCGGAGGTCGTCGACACCCGACCGCTCACTCCAAGGGCGACCCGACCCCGTCCGGTGATGATCACGAGGATCCCTCGCCGACGCTCGTCGAACTCGATCGTGCCGCCGTGTGTGAACGCAGCGGCCTCTCGGAGCGCGAGTTGGCCGAGCTCGAGCGCTTCGGACTGATCGGCGCCACCACCATCGGCGGGGTCGAGTCGTACGACGAGGATGCGTTGGCGATCGCCCGTCTGGCCGCTGGCTTCGCCCGGTACGGCATCGAGCCCCGCCATCTACGCATGTACAAGGTCGCGGCCGAGCGCGAAGCCGACATGTTCCAGCAGTTGATCACCCCGCTGCTGCGGCAGCGTCGGGCCGAGGCCCGCGATCGGGCGGTCGAGATGCTCGAGGAGCTGGCCGAGATGGCCGACGACCTGCGAGCGATCATGGTGCAGGCCACCCTGCGCTCCTACCTCCAGGGCTCCTGAGTCAGCGCCGCGAGCCGCCGGTAGGCTCGCCCCATGGTCGAGGTGCAAGTTCTCGTCGTGAGGGTCGACCTCGCCGGCAGTCCACCCGTGGTGGTGTTGCGAGAGGTCGCGGGTGAGGGCCGTGTCCTCCCGATCTACATCGGCCCGGCCGAGGCCCAGTCGATCGAGTTCGCGCTGCAGGAGGTCGAACTCCCGCGGCCGATGACCCACGACCTCCTGATGTCCGTCATCGGCGAGCTCGGGGGAGTGCTCGAGCGCGTCACCATCGTCGAGGTGGTCGGCGGCACCTTCCACGCCGAGCTCACGGTCCGGGTCGGGGCCGCCGAACACCGCATCTCCAGTCGTTCATCCGATGCCATCGCCCTCGCCCTGCGAGCCGGGTGCCCGATCGAGGTGGCCGACGAGGTGATCGACACCGCTGGCGTCGTCCCTGACGACGAGGATGACGGCGAGCTGGTCGAACTCGACGACAGCAGCGATCTCGAGGCCTTCCGTGAGTTCATCGAGAACGTCGATCCCGAGGACTTCCTCCGCTGACCCAGGGTGGATCGGGGGGAGAGATCGCGCTCCCCACAAGGGATCGCGACGCGTCGTTGACGGCGCGCGCGGGCCCCGGTACCGTTCCGGATCTCACATCTGCGTAATTCCGCCTGTGTGATCTGGAGCCCAAGGGCCCCATCCAGCAAGACCAGCCGAACCACTCGATCGCAGGACAGTTCTCCGGCGCGCCCGGCGCGCCGCGCCCCAAGGAGCAACGTTGACCACGACCATGCAGCCGAACCATGAGCAGGGATTCAGCGGCGCCCGAGCCGCCGAGATCGTCGGTATCTCGTACCGGCAGCTCGACTACTGGGCCCGCACCGATCTGGTGCGTCCGACGCTCGCCGACGCGAGCGGGAGTGGCACCCGTCGCCGCTACGGCTACACCGACCTCCTCGAACTGCGCGTCATCAAGAGCCTCCTCGATGCGGGCATCAAGCTCGAGACGGTGCGCGACATCTTCGGCTACCTGCGCGAGCAGCTCGGCGCCGAGATCACGAGTGCGAACCTCGTGATCCAGGGCTCGAAGTCCGTGCTCATCCAGACCGACGGTGAACTCATCGATCTCGTGAAGAAGGGGCAGGGCGTGCTCAACATCCTTCCCCTCGGCGGCGTGCGCGACGAGATGGATGCCCGCATCCGTGAACTGCGCCCGGCCGACGCCGACATGGCGAGCGACGAGCGCCCCGCAGCCATCGGCGAGTGAACCTCGGGGCACCGGTAGTGTCCCGTCGATGACCGAACGACACTCGCCCCTCGACGATCGTCACCGAGCACTCGGTGCCAAGATGGTCCCGTTCGGCGGCTGGGACATGCCGTTGTCGTATCCGTCGGGCACGCTCGCCGAACATGCCGAGTGCCGCCACGGTGCGGTCGTGTTCGACGTCTCGCATCTCGGCACCGTGCGCGTCACCGGCCCCGGTGCGTTCGCCGTACTGCAGAACACGTTCACCAACGACCTCGATCGCATCGGTCCTGGCAGAGCCCAGTACACCCATCTCCTCGCCGAGTCCGATGCGTCGGTGCTCGACGACATCATCGTCTGGTGGGTCGACCCGGAGCACTTCGACGTGATGCCGAACGCGTCGAACACCGACCGAGTGACCGACGCGCTCGCCGCCTCGCTGGTGGCGAGCGCAGGGCAGCCCGTGGAGGCCGTCGACGTCACCTCCGACCGAGCCGTTCTCGCCGTGCAGGGGCCCGAGGCGCGCCCACGGCTGCGCACTGTTTCGGCAGAGATGGCCGAGGTCGCACGTTTCACCGTCGCTCGGATCGAATGGAACGGCACCACCGTCACCGCGGCCGGTACCGGATACACCGGCGAGGACGGCGTGGAGATCGCGATCGACCGCAATCGTGCCGGCGAACTCTGGGATGCGCTGCTCGGCAGCGGTGTCGTACCCGC
>CAYVUO010000091.1:0-7515 GCA_964454715.1 uncultured Bifidobacterium sp.
CCCGTGTTACCTGCGTGAAAGGCAGGCGTCCTAGGCCGCTGGACGATGGGGGCTCGACCCTCAAGGGCCGGGTCACCCTAGAACAGGGCCGGAGGTGCCTGCCAATGCACCGGGGTCAGGCGGGCTCGGGGGCGTCCATGAGCGCGTCGACGATGGCGGAGACCACCGCACCGAGGTACTCGTACAGGGCCCATGCGGGGAGTTCCGGGTCGTCGGGCTCCAGCTCGGGGGCGACGTCCTTGGCCACGTCGAGACGGGTGCCGAGCACGAGGCGCACGGTGTTGAGGGCGATCATCCATGACTCGATCGTGCGGCGGTCGACCTGGGGTTCGGTGGCCGTGGCCGCCATGCGCTCGAGGTGTTCGCAGCGCGTGCGCACGAGGTCGGAGTGCACCAGGTCGCGGTACTCCTGCTCGACCCTCTCATCGGTCGCATGTGCGGCGGGGAACACGCGTCGCAACATCGGCTCTCCCGAGTCACCGGCGATGATGCCCGCGAGATCGGCACACACCGACCCGATGACCTCGCGTTCGTTGTCACCCATGGTGATCACGAAGCGGTCGGGGCCCTTGGCCCTCACGATGCGACGGAATCCGAACATGTCAGTCCTGCTGCATCGTGGCCCACAGGCCGTGCTCGTGGAGTCTGAACACGTCGATCTCGGCCTTCTCGCGTTCACCGCTCGATACGACGGCACGACCCTTGTGATGGACGTCGAGCATCAACGACTCCGCCTTCTCGCGGCTGTAGCCGAACACCTTCTGCAGCACGAACGTCACGTAGGACATCAGATTGATCGGGTCGTTCCACACCAGCACGATCCACGGCCGATCGACGTCGACGACGTCGTCGGTATCGGGACGCTCGACCTCGATCGGTGCAGTCACGACGCAACGGCCCCGATGTGGTGCGGTGCGTGCTCCTCGGTCGGACGAGCGACGAGTGAGAGGTCGAACCACAGCACGGCGATGAACACGGCGACGCTGCCAGCGATGTGCGCAAGCACGAGCCATGGCGGAACACCGGTGAAGTACTGGATGTAGCCGATCGCGCCCTGCACGACGATGGTTGCGGTCAGCACTCGTGCCGCGCGCACGACGTCGAGAGGAGCACCGCGGCGATGCAATGTCGCCAAGGTGATGACCGTGAGCGCGAGCAGGGCCCACGCGCACAACGAATGCACGCGTGCGACCGACTCGAGATCGAACGACAGGCGCACGACCTCCTCGTCGCCGCCATGTGGGCCCGTGCCGGTGACGATGGTGCCGCTGAGCACGACGGCGCTCGCGAACACGACGAGTGCGCGGCCGAGCGCGCGCACTCGCGGCGCGACCACGGGCAATGGTCGCGAGCCGTCGGTGCCGGCGCGTCGGAACAGCACGACTGCATTCCAGACGAGCACGAGCGAGAGCACGAAGTGTGCGATCACGAACGGTGGTCGCAACTCGAACAGCACCGTGAGCCCACCGAGCACGATCTGCCCGATGACTCCGGCGACGAGGCCGAGCGACAGCCAGGTGAGATCACGACGACGCGGTGTGCGCAGCAACGAACCGAGCACGGCGAGGATCACGAGCACCGAGACGAAGCCGGTGATCGTCCGATTCACGAACTCGACCATCGCGTGGTACTCGAGGGGTGCGACGAGTTGCCCCTCCTCGCACGTCGGCCAGTCGGAGCAGCCGAGTCCAGAACCAGTGAGCCGCACCGCGGCACCGGTGATGATGATCGCCACGAGCGCGATCAACGCAGCGAGCGTGATGCGCTGGTAGGCCCGGGGGGAGAGGCGAGGCGGCCGCACGGTTCGATCGTACAAGTGGCTCCATCGGGTGACTCCGGTGCGTCGGGCCTCCGCGCCGAACGGTCCATGCGATTCCCCACTCCGGCAGGGGTCGCCCTACGATCGGCGGGTCATGGAGTCGTCCGCGCCCTTCCCCCTCTCCGCGCGACTCAAGGGATTCGTGGCCCTCACCAAGCCGCGGATCATCGAACTCCTCCTCATCACGACCGTGCCGACGATGATCGTCGCCGAGCGCGGACTGCCGTCGGTGTGGCTCATGGTCGCCACCGTCGTGGGTGGCACGTTCGCTGCCGGTGGCGCCAATGCCATCAACATGGTCGTCGATCGGGACATCGACGCGATCATGCGCCGCACCCGCAATCGCCCGCTGGTCACCGGGGTGCTCGGTCCGCGCGAGGCGCTGGTGTTCGCCATCGGGCTCGAGGTCGTCGCCTTCTTCTGGCTCTGGGGCTTCGTCAACCTGTTGAGCGCCGCCTTGGCCGTGGCCGCCTGCCTCTTCTACGTGTTCGTCTACACGCTGTGGCTCAAGCGATCCTCCACCAGCAACATCGTCATCGGGGGTGCGGCGGGCGCCGCACCAGTGCTCATCGGATGGTCGGCGGTGACCGATTCGCTCGGATGGGCACCGATCGTGCTGTTCGCCGTCATCTTCTTCTGGACGCCACCGCACTTCTGGGCCCTGGCCATCCGCTACAAGGACGACTACGCCGCGGCCGATGTCCCGATGCTCCCGGTCGTGGTGTCGCTGCACGACACGTGTGTGCGCATCGTCGCCTACACGGTGCTCGTGTGCGCGCTGACGATCGTGCTCGCACCAGTGGCGGAACTGGGTTGGATCTACGTCGTGATCGCCGTCGTGGCCGATCTCGTGTTCCTCGGCATGGCGATCGACGTGCTTCGTCGGCCCACCACCGAGCGGGCGATGCGACTGTTCACCTTCTCCATCACATGGGTCACGGTCCTGTTCTTCGGCATGGCGCTCGACCAGCTCGTGCAGCACGGTCTCTGACCGTCCGACCACCCCACCCGACCGGGGTCTGTGGCGCTCGTCACTCGCCTCGTCGGGGTGCTCGGATCCCTAGGGACGACAGGGCTGAGGTTTCCGATGGGCCCCGCGACCCGGTGTAGGGTCGGATCCGTATCGGTGTCACGGGACCACCGCGGTCGCGTGCGCTGCACACCCGTTCCCCTGCACCCGCAGGACGTCGCCGCACTCGAGGTCCACACGAACATGGCGCTCACCGACACGAGACCGGAGGCCGGCACGACTTCGGTCGCTCCCTCCGCCGCTCCCGGCCCCGTCTCCATCATCGGATCGGCCGATCACAAGGCGATCGGGCTCGTCTGGATCGTCGCATCGCTCGTCTTCGGCGTGGCCTCACTCGTCGTCACGGCGCTGTGGATGGCCCATTCGGCATCGGAATCGTTCCTCACGAGCACCACCGCGCAGACCCTCGAGGGCGCGTCATGGGTGGGCATCGTGCTGCTCTCGGTCATCCCGCTGCTGCTCGGCATCGCGACCTACGTGGTGCCGCTGCAGGTGGGCGCCAACACCGTGGCCTTCCCCCGAGCGGCTGCGGCCGCTCTGTGGGCGTGGCTGCTCTCGGGCGGCGTCTTCGTCGTCTCGCAGTGCATCGGCGGTGGTGCTGGCGGCGACCGTGAGAAGGCCCTCGCCCTGGCCATCCTCTCGGTCATCGGCCTCGTCGTGGCGATCGTGGTCGCCACGACCTGCGTGCTCACCACTGCGATCGCGCTTCGCACCCCGGGCATGACCCTCGACCTCGTGCCCACCACCACGTGGGCGTTCGTGGTCGGCGGCTCGATCTGGGTGCTCACCCTTCCCGTACTGTTCGCCCAGTCGCTGCTCTCGTGGGTCGACCTGCGCTGGGGCGGCGGCACCACATGGGGCACGGCCGACGGCTGGTACCTCGGATTGCGCTGGCTCGTGGCCCAGCCCCAGGACTTCGCCCTCGTCATCCCTGCCCTCGGCATCGCCATCGACGTGCTGGTCAGCTCCGCCGGTGTTCGCCTGCCGAAGCGCCACGTGGTCAACACGATCCTCGGTGTGCTCGGCGTGCTGGCGGTGGGCGCCTACACGGTGCCCACACTGTTCCCCGATGCCGGTGACAACTGGTTCTGGCAGATCGCCTCGGTCGTGATCCTCCTCCCGATCCTCGCCCTGCTCGGCGGTGTGGCCCAGGCGCTCCGTGCCGGCGGGAAGCCCTCGCTGCGCAGCCCGGTGGCGCTGTCGGGTCTCGTCCTGCTGTTCACCTTGCTCGCCGGTCTCACCAGCGCCCTGCTGGCGATCACGCCGCTCGAGCTCCGGGTCGACGGTTCGTTCCAGATCGGCCAGTTCGCCTTCGCCCTCACCGCCGCCCTTCTCGGCGCCATCGCCGGTGTGCTCTGGTGGAGCCCCAAGATGACCGGTCGCATCGGCACCGATGGTCCCGGCAAGCTCGCCGTGCTGCTCCTGCTCGCGGGAGGTGGCATCTCCGGTCTGGCGCTGTGCATCCTCGGCTTCGAGGCGAAGGTCTCGGCCATCGGAGATGCGCAGACCGCGCTCATCTCCATCGCCGTCATCGGCGCCGCCCTCACCGCCCTCGGTGTGCTGCTCGGTCTGGTCGGCCTCGCCGCCTCGATGCGTTCGGGCTCGGATGCTGACGACGACGCCTGGGGCGTCGGTCAGACCCTCGAATGGGCCTGCCCCTCGCCGCCCCCGTCCGGCAACTTCGGAACCCTCGCCCCGGTCGTCTCGGCCGAGCCCCTGCTCGACGCGAAGGAGGCCTGATGGCCACCCAGACCCTTCCCGCCGCCCCGCTGCAGCGCCCGCGCGTGCTCGTCGTGGGTACGGCATTCCTCTCGGCGGCCTCGTTCATGGTCTTCGCCGCCATGCTCGGCGTCTACCTGCTCGAGCGTTCGTCGGTGCTCGCCGAGGCTCCAAAGTGGTTGCCCGAGGGCGCCACGATCCCGCTGCAGCAGCCCAACACGATGTTCATCACGCTCATCCTGTCGGTGGTCACGATGCAGTGGGCGGTCCACGCGATCGTCCACAACGATCGGGTCAACGCCTACCTCGCGCTCGGCATGACGTTCCTGTTCGGCTTCGCCACCATCACGATGACCACCTACCTGTGGAGCCTCATGGAGCTCGACATCAGCAGTGGTCCGCAGGCGGTCCTGATCTACGCGATCACCGGTGCGCATGTCGCCATGATCGTGCTCGCCCTGGCGTTCCTCGCACTCATGGCGTTCCGTGCACTGGGCGGACAGTTCAACGCCCTGCAGCATGACGGCCTCACCGCCGCCGCCCTGTTCTGGTACACGATGGTGGCGGTCTACGCCCTCATCTGGATCATCATCTACGTCACGAAGTAGGCACGATGCTCTCGTCGCGGATGTTCACCCCCGCCTTCCGATTCCTCGCCGGACTCACGGTCTTCTCGCTGGTCGCTGCGTTCATCGTCGGCATCTCGAGCCAGACCGCGTCACCGATGGAGCGCGTCCTCGGTCCGCTCACCCTCGGTTGGAAGGGCGGCATCGGCAACCACTTCGCCTACGTGTTCCTCGTCGGACTCGCCGTGGCGTCCGGTGCGGTCGCCGGCATCCTCGTGGCGTTCCGCGATGCCGACCCCGAGGCCGAGGCCCAGGTCGTGCACGCCGAGACCGTCCCGCTCACGCGTGCACCGGCCGGCATCAACTACCTCCCGGCCCTCGCCGGCTTCTCCCTGGTCCTCCTGCTGGTCGGTCTCGGCACCGAGTCGGGCGCACTGGCATGGGTGTCGGTCGCCATCCTCGTGGCCGTCGCCTTCACCTGGACCCTCCGGGCCTGGGCCGAGCGGGCCACCGGTGACGACGCCACGAACGCCGAGCTCTACCAGCGCTTCATGACACCGCTGCGTCTGCCGATCGTTTCGGTCCTCTCGATCGCGGTGCTGGTCATCGGTCTCTCCCGGGTGCTGCTCGCCGTGTCCAAGACCGCCTCGGTGGTGGTCTTCGGTCTCGTCGCCCTGTTGTTCTTCGTGGTCGCCGTCGTGCTGGCCCTCCGACCCGAGAAGTCACGCTCGGTCGCCACGGTGCTGATCGTGCTGGCCGCGCTGGCCGTAGTCGCTGCGGGCATCGCCGGCGCCGTCAGCGGCGAGCGCGAGTTCGAGGAGCATCACAACGGTGCCCCCGCGGCCGTCGTGATCACGGTGGAGCACGCCTGATGCGTGAATGTCTCGTCCGAATGGCGCCCGTGGCGCATGGTGGGGAACACTTCGTTCACCCCGTTCACCTCTCCGAGGAGTCCAAGTGATGGGCCGCCGATCGAAGTTCGTACGCATCTTCGGAGCGTTCACCCTCGTCGTGGTGATCGCGCTGTTCACGGCCCTGATCATCAACACGTTCCAGAACGGTGGCAAGCCGCTCACGACGTTGAGTCCGCAGGGTCCGTCGTCCGAGAGCATCCAGAAGCTGCTCATCCCGGTCGTCATCATCGCCTTCGTCGTGTTCCTCCTCGTCGAGGGCGCTGCGCTGTTCATCTCCTGGAAGTTCCGCTCGCGCAAGGGCGAGGATCCCGAGGAGTTCCCGTCGCAGACGCACGGAAACACGGTGCTCGAGATCGGTTGGACCATCCTCCCCGCGCTCATCCTCGCCGGCATCGCCGTCGGCACGGTGATGACGATCATCGACCTCAACAAGAAGCCGGTGGACTCGGTGAAGATCGAGGTCGCCGGTCAGCAGTGGTGGTGGCAGTACAGGTACGACCTCAACGGCGATGGCAAGTTCGACGGTGTCGGTGACGTCACCACCTCCACCGAGATGGTCATCCCCGTCGGCCGACCCATCGAACTCACCGTCACCTCGAACGACGTGATCCACTCGTTCTGGATCCCGGCCCTCAATGGCAAGCGCGACGCCGTTCCTGGGATGACGAGCCCTTGGAAGCTCGAGGCCGATGAACCGGGTGTGTATCGCGGCCAGTGCACCGAGTTCTGCGGACTCTCGCATGCCAACATGCGCATGCTCGTTCGTGCCCTCCCCGCCGATCAGTACGACGCGTGGGTGAGGAACCAGCTCAAGACGCATGGCGAGACGCCCACCGATCCCACGGCTGCGGCGGGCAAGGCCGTATGGCAGTCACTGTGCGCGCAGTGCCACGTGATCAACGGCATCAACGACGCCAAGATGAAGGAGACCCCGCCGCCGTTGGTCTCGGGCGTCGCTCCCAATCTCACGCATCTGATGACGCGCGGCACGTTCGCCGGCTCGATCTTCAACCTCTACGACCCGGTCGCCAGTGATGGCACGGTGCTCCCAGCGGACGACATCTCCGCTGCGGGTGATCCCGGCGCTGCACTCACCGGAGGCGCCGTCGACAAGTCGCGGGTGAACCGCGTGACGCTCGAGGCCTGGTTGCGCAATGCGCCCGCCCTCAAGCCGATGTATCCCCAGGGTGGCCGCGGCATGCCGGCCCTGGGCCTGACCGAAGAGCAGATCGACCAGTTGGTCGCTTTCCTCATGACGCTGAACTAACGGCCATCCCGGAGCACCTCATGGCACTCACCGAAGCCCGACCCCTGGCCCTCGAGTCAGGAGACACCACCGCCTTCAAGCCGGCTGGCGTCTTCACCCGTCCCACTGCGAACACCGGTTGGCGTTCGTGGGTGGCGACCGTCGACCACAAGAAGAGCGGGATCATGTACTGCGCCACCGCGATCTTCTTCCTGCTCGGG
>CAYVUO010000091.1:7525-8313 GCA_964454715.1 uncultured Bifidobacterium sp.
TGTGGGCCCCTCGCGGCACGCTGCTCAGCGCGGACCTCTACAACCAGATGTTCACGATGCACGGCACGACGATGGTCTTCCTCGTCGTCATGCCCATCGGTGCCGCGTTCGCCAACTACCTGATCCCGTTGCAGATCGGTGCGCGTGACGTCGCGTTCCCGCGCATCAACGCGTTCTCGTACTGGGTGTACCTGTTCGCCGGCATCTTCATCAACACCAGCTGGCTGCTCGGCGGTGGCGCCGATGGCGGTTGGTTCATGTACGCCCCCAACAGCGGTGTCCTGTTCTCACCGAGCCACGGCATCGACTTCTGGAACATCGGTCTGCTGATCGCCGGCATCGCGTCGTTGACCGGTGCGGTGAACCTCATCGTGACCGTGCTCAACATGCGGGCCCCGGGCATGACGTTGATGGCGCTCGTCTCCCAGTTCCTGCTGCTGTTCGCGATCCCCGTGCTCACGTCGGCGCAGGTGCTCCTCCTCATGGACCGCACCTTCGACGCCAACTTCTTCAACGTGGCCAAGGGTGCGAACCCCTTGTTGTGGGAGCACCTCTTCTGGATCTTCGGTCACCCCGAGGTGTACCTGATGATCCTCCCGGCATTCGGTCTCGTGTCGGACATCCTTCCTGTGTTCTCGCGCAAGCCGATCTTCGGTTACCCGTTCATCGTGTTCTCGGGCGTGGCCATCGGCTTCATGGGCTGGGGCGTCTGGGCGCACCACATGTTCGTCTCCGGCATCGGCCCGATCTCGGTCACGGCCTTCTCACTGGCCACGATGTTCATCGCC
>CAYVUO010000092.1:0-3983 GCA_964454715.1 uncultured Bifidobacterium sp.
ACCTCTCCGAGCGCTCCACCGAACACGGTGAAGTCCTGCGAGAACACGAACACCTTGCGACCATCGATGGTGCCCCAACCGGTGACCACGCCATCGGTGTAGGGACGCTCCTCGAGACCGGCCTCGTGCGCACGGTGGCGAGCCAGCATGTCGAGCTCGTTGAACGAGCCCGGATCGAGGAGGTAGTCGATCCGCTCACGGGCCAGCATCTTGCCCTTGGCGTGCTGACGCTCGACCGAGCGCTCCGAGCCGGCGTGCAGGGCTTCTTCCTTGCGGCGGGCCAACTCGGCCAGGCGCTCTGACATGGGGTGTTCCGACATGGCGGCAACACTACCGATCGCCCACCCGGCGCCCGAACCCGGTGCTCGGAGGGCGACGGTGGGGAGCGATGACACCTGAGCACCCGCGATGCCGTAGCCTCGGGGGACCGCAGCATCGACTGCCGCCACCACCGCAGCATCGGCTGCCGGCAATGAGGAGCAACCCAATGTTCGCTGAGATCCTCGGCTGGGACATCGTGATCGTCCTGGCCATCATCGCCCTCCTGTTCGGTGGCGCGAAGCTGCCCAAGCTCGCCCGCTCGCTGGGTTCGGCCAAGGGTGAGTTCGAGAAGGGCCTGCGCGACGGCGCGCCCGAGGACAAGAAGGCCGACAAGGACTCCGGCTCGGAGAAGTCCGAGGCCTGATGGACGGCTCGGGCCTCAGGCTCGGGACGCCGCCAACTTCTCGATGCGCGCCACCATGCGCGTGGCATCGATGCGGGTGAGCACGTCGACGACATCGTCCGACGGCCCCGTCCACCGCAGTTCGTCGACCGAGGTGATGGTCGGCGCGTCGTAGGCGATGGTCGCGATGCGCTTGAACAACAACGCGAGGTCGTACTGCTCGCGCAAGGTGTCGGCCAACTTCGCCGCGCCGCGCACCGTGATGTCCCATTCGGCGGCGTCGAGAGGGATGTGTTCGATGTGGCCGTAACGAGCGAGCACGGTCGACGCCGACTTGGCTCCCCACCCCGGTAGACCGGGGAATCCATCGGCGGTGTCGCCCATGAGTCCCAGGTAGTCCGCGATCGACTCGGGCGGCACACCGAACTTCTCGATCACGCCGTCACGATCGATGAGCAGTTGCTTGCGACGGTCGTACTGCACGATCTTGCCGCCGACGCACTGGCCGAGATCCTTGTCCGGTGTGCAGATCATCACCTGTTCGACGCGACGATCAGCCGCTGCGATCATCGCCGCGGAGCCGAGCCCGTCGTCGGCCTCGTGCTCGATCATGGGGAACACGGTGAACCCGGCGGCCATCAACACCTCGTCGAGCACGGGGAACTGGTCGCCGAGTTCGGGGTCGAGTTCCTCACCCGTCTTGTATCCGTCCCACAGCGCGTTGCGGAACGACTCGACGGTGCGATCGGTGGCGATGCCCACGTGGGTCGCGCCCTCCTCGAGCAGCATGAGCATCGAGCCCAGCACACCGCGTGTGGCCGCGACCTCGAGACCCTCACCATTCACATGTGAGGGAAGGGCGAAGTGGTGGCGGAAGAGTTCGTACGTACCGTCGACGAGGTGCACCTGCATCGGGCGAGTCTCGCACCAGTACTGCGATCGCGCCGAGCCCCCGACCTGTTGCCAATCGGCCCGCCGAGTGGTGGACTCTGCACACCCTTCGATCGGAGTCGCCATGACCCTCCTCACCCGCACCGACCTCGTCGTCTCGCCCCGTCCCTCGGGTGACGGCGTGCTGGTCTACGACCCCGTGACCGACACCGGTCACGTGCTCGAGGGCACCACGGCCATCGTGTTCGATCTCTGCGACGGCACCGTCGGGCGCGACGAACTCGTCGAACGTGTGGCGGTGCGCACCGGACTGCCGACCCAGCGAGCAGTCGTCGCAACGGCGCTCGGCCAACTCGTCGATGCCGGACTGCTCGAGCCCGACGCGAAGGAGGGGCTCTCTCGCCGTGCGCTCATCGGCGGATTCGCCCTCGGCGCCGCCGGCGTCGCACTTCTCCCGGTGATCACGTCGATCTCGCGACCACGTTCGGCCGGCGCGCAGCCAGCACCGATCATCGTCGATTCGAAGACCGCCACCACACCGGAGAGCACGGCAGTCGTGATCAACCTGAGCGCCCAGAACAACGTGGTGGCCGACAGCGTGTATTGGGCAACGGTCCAACCCGCTCATGGCACCGTCGTGATCACCAACACCTCGTCCGGCGGTGCCAACACGGGCGCGTACGCCACCTACACACCCAACCCCGGCTACACCGGGCCGGACGTCTTCACCTACACGGTCGGCGAGTGCTACGGAGCGATCGGAACGTTCTACCCCGCCCCCCAGTACGCCGTCGACGCTTGTCCGACCGGAACCACCATCTCCGGCTCGGGCGTCACACCGGGTGTCGTGAACATCACCGTGACCCCGGCGCCTGCGACCACCACGACGACGACGACCATCGAACCGGTCACGCCGAAGGTCACCGGCTGATCGTTGGACGACGCCGATCTCGACGCGCTGGCCCGCATGCGGGCCGAGACGGTCGCGAACAGCGCCCGCTCGGGGCCGGTACTCGTCGTCCGTGATTTCCTCCCGAGTGATGCGCGCGACACCGTGTTCGAGGCGCTCATCCGTCGTGAACATGAGTTCGCGCCGAACACCACTGCTGGACGCGACGGCTTGGTGCTCCGTTCGTTCGAGGAATCCGCGATCGTCACCGACGCAATCCGCGCCAGGTTCGACGAGTTCGTCGCCGCGTTCGCGGAGCTCGGCGCACCGGTCGACGATGTGACGCTCTGCGAGCTCGAGGACGCGACGGCCACTGCGAGCGGACACGGCTCCTTCCACGCCGCGCACATCGACAACGACCCGTTCGGCGGCGTTCCGGCCGGCGTGAGCCGTCGCATCAGCTTCACGTGGCATGCATTCCGTGAGCCCAAGCGATTCGAAGGCGGGGATCTCCGCATCTGGGACCATGCCGAGATCCCGTCGTCGCGCGGCCCATGGACACCCGCGGCGACCTCCCGCATCCACGCCTGCGTCGACAACACCCTCGTCGTCTTCAGTTCGTACTCACTGCACGAGGTCGTGACGGTTCGCGCGCACGGTGGCGAGTTCGCCGACCGCCGCTTCGCAGTCGTCACCGCCGCACACGCGGGCTGATCAGTCGAACGCGTCGGCCCGCCGCTCGACTGCGCGGACGAAGCGGTCCGCGGAATCGGGATCGACCTCGAGGAAGAAACAGGGCTCGAACACCTCGAGTTCCAGCAGCGCCACCGATCCGTCGTCGAGGTACACGGTGTCGACGCGGGCATAGAGCAGGGGCTCGTCCGCGAATCCGCGCTGGGTGCAGACTGATGCGAGTGCGTCGAGGACCGTGTCGACGACGGCTCGCTCATCGGGCGCGAGCATGTGCGGTGAGATCCGTTCCGAGTAGTCGCCGGTGACGAATCCTCCCCCGAGCGCGAGCAACGGACCCTTGCGGAACGCGTGCGAGATGACACCGTCGAAGGCCACAGTTCCCACTTCACCGTCGACGGCAACGCTGGCTACATGGGGCTGCACCATCGCTTCGTTGTCGTCATCGAGGATCGAAAGACACAGTTCGCGTGCCGCAGGATGGTCGGCAGCGAATCGTCCCGTGAGCCGACTCCCCGCCGACACCGTCGGCTTGACCACGACCTCGTTCGAGCCGAACGCAGCCAACGCCGCATCGATGTCGTCGACCGACGAGACGAAGGTCGTTGGAACGATCGGCACTCCGAGCGCAGCGAGGTCGGCGAGATATCGCTTGTCGAGGTTCCAGCGCACCACCGCCGCCGGATTGAACAGGCGAGTCGACTCGATGCGGTCGAGCCACCGCCTGAACGCCTCGACGTGCCGGGTCCAGTTCCACGGACTCCGAATCACGAGCAGATCGACGGCGTCCCAGTCGACGTGCTCGTCCTCCCATGCCCATTCGAACAATTCGTGGCCCGCGCTCGCGAA
>CAYVUO010000092.1:3993-8280 GCA_964454715.1 uncultured Bifidobacterium sp.
CACGCTGCAGTGGGATGTCGACGTCATCGTGAACGGCCGCCGCATCGGCGGTCGTCACGAATGCGATGCGCACGTCAGTTGAGCGCGTTGTTGACCGACTGGATCTTGCAGGTGATCTCGCCCTGCGGCTCGCCGAACACGGTGAAGTCCCATTGCTTGCTCGCGCCCGGAGCCAGGCCCGTGATGACGACGGGGAGGGCACCGAGATCCTCGCCGTTCGAGTCGGTGACCGAAGCGAAGAGGAGGAAGTTCTTCGTCGACCCGGTGGTGTTCTTGATCGTGCCCGAGAACGACGCTGCGATCCCGTCGAAGGTGCACTCTTCGGCCTTGATCTCGTAGGAGGAGGGCGATGCCGATCCACCGATGTTCTGGAGCGTGTCACTCGCCTTGTCGATGAGGATCCGGCCGCCGATCACGACCCCGACACCGATGACGACGAGCAGCACGACACCGACGATCGCGGCGATCAGACAACCCTTGCCACCGCGCGACTTCGTCGGCGCGGGAGGTGGAGCAGCGGCGGGCGCAGCCGGAGGCGGCATGGCGGCCGGCGCCGCAGGCGGAGTTGGTGGCGCGGAGGGCGCAGGCGGTGGAGGTGGTGGAGCTGACGGCGCAGGAGGGGGCGGCACCGATGACGGTGGAGGGGGCGGCGGCGAACCCGCGGGCGGGATCGACCCCGGAGGAGGGGGAGGCGGGATGTCGGACATGACGACTCCGTTCGTCGACCGGCCCCGAGCCGGATGTCCGAACGCTAGTTCCCGACCGCGTCGATGGTCAGCGTTGCCCGCGCTCCGACCAGAACGCATCCCACGAGGGCCATGTGCCCGGCACCGTGCCGAGACCGTCGTGGTTGACGGGCCAGTCGGCGGGCGGTTGGTCGAGTGGGCTGCGCTCGAGCGCCTGCCCGTACCAGAGCTCATGGCGACGACGCACGAAGAGCCATTCGCCATCACGACGCTCGTAGGTGTCGCGATACAGGATCGCCTGATGGATCCAGCGCTCGCCGTCCTGGATCTCACCCTTGCAATAGACGAGCCCCATCGCATGGTCGGCGTCGACCATGTCGATCACGTGCGTGCCGACGTTGAGGATCGAGACTCCGATCGAGCCGAGCGACTCGACGAACGACTCGCGGAGCGCAGCTCGTCCGAACGTGTCGCGTCCGACGCGCACGTCGTCGACGAACAGCGCGACGAGAGCATCGAGATCGCGGGAGTCGACGGCCACGGCATACCGGGCCACGAGTTGGCGGATCTGTTCGTGCGACCACAGGCGGTCGATGGTCTCGTCGAGGGGCATTCCGGCCATGGCGACAACCTAGAACGCCGGGAGAGCCGTGGGCATAGTGTCCACGCATGGCTCGTCCCTCCACCGCCGTGTTCGCCGACGGTTCGATCTCGCTGCGCATCTACCCCCACAACGAGCAGTCGGCCGGCACGATCGTCGAGCAGCTGTGCGAACAGGCCGTCATCGGAACCGATGGGGGCTTCGACGGCGTGATGACCGCCGAGCATCACGGAGGGTTCGCCGGGTATCTGCCCAATCCGCTGCAGACCACGTCGTTCCAACTCCATGCGATGCGCTCGGGCTGGGCCGCCCCCTGTCCCCTGCTGCTGCCGCTGCGCCCCGTGGCCGGCATCGCCGAGGAGATCGCCTGGCTCGATGCGCGCTTCCCCGGCCGCGTGGGCATCGGAGTCGCCCCGGGGTCGCTCGCGCTCGACTTCGAGGTGATGGACGTCGACCAGACGAACGCCGTGCCGTCGTTCCGCGTCGACCTCCCCCGTCTCGTCGATCTTCTGGCCGGTCGCGAACTCGGGCAGCTCGCCGGTGATCGTGCGTTGCAAGCGCGCGCCGAACATCCCATCCCCGTCGTGAGCGCGGCGATGAGTCCGGCAGCCGTGCGACGCGCAGCAGCAGCCGGTGCCGGCATCCTCTTCGACGGTGGCACGGTCGTCAGCCGTGTGCGCGAACTCGTCGACGCATACACCGAGGCCGGCGGCACCGGCCCACGAGTGCTCATCCGACGTTGTTGGCTCGGCGCACCGCCGAAGCAGGCGTTCGAGGACCAGCTCGAGGTGTACCGCAGCTATTCGGATGACATCGCCATGGAGCACTGGCGCGACCACGGGTGGATCTGCCACGACGATGCCGATGCGCTCGCCACGGAACTCGCCGAGGCCATGGACGCAACTGCGGCGTCGTGTCTCAATCTCCGCATCCACGCGCCCGGAATCGACCCGTTGGCTGCTCGCGAACAGATCGCGGTGCTCGCAGCAGAGGTGTTGCCGCGCCTGCGGAAACGCCTCGGCGATTGAACGACCGCTACTCGACTCCCTCGAGGTCGCCACGCACGAGTGTGCGGTAGAGATCGGCGTAGAGCCCATCGGCCTCGAGCAGTTGCTCATGACGCCCGTGCTCGACGATGCGACCGCCATCGAGCACGAGGATCTGATCGGCATTGGTGATGGTCGAGAGGCGATGCGCCACGACGAGTGCGGTGCGGCCGGCCAGCGCAGTGGCGAGGGCCTGCTGCACGAGCGACTCGTTCTCGGAGTCGAGATGACTCGTCGCCTCGTCGAGGATCACGATGGCTGGCTGCTTCACCAACACACGAGCGATGGCGAGTCGCTGCTTCTCGCCGCCCGAAAGGCGATGACCGCGTTCGCCGACGACCGTGTCGTACCCGTCGGGAAGCGACACGATCATGTCGTGGATCTGTGCCGCCTGACAGGCCCGCACGATGTCGGCATCGGTCGCATCTGGACGCGCGTAGCGCAGGTTCGACGCGATGGTGTCGTGGAAGAGATGGGGATCCTGCGACACCACGCCCACTGCGGCGCGCACCGAATCGAGCGTGAGGTCGCGCACATCGTGGCCATCGATGCGAACTGCTCCCTCGGTGACGTCGTAGAGGCGGGGAACCAGCGAACTCATCGTCGTCTTGCCCGCACCGGAGGGACCGACGAGGGCGACGAGCTGACCGGGCTCGATGCGAGCGGTGATGTCATGGAGCACGACGGCACCCGGACCATCGTCGATCGAACCGCTGAGCCCGATCTCGAGCGAGGCGAGCGACACCTCGGAACCGGCGGGATACCGGAACGTCACATGGTCGAACTCGATCGCGCCGGTGGCTGCGGGCAGGTCCTTGGCTCCCTCGTGATCGGTGAGGGGATTGCGCAGATCGAGCACTTCGAACACGCGGTCGAACGACACGAGCGCCGTCATGATGTCGACCCTCGCATTGGAGAGCGCGGTGAGTGGTTCGTAGATGCGCGTCACCAACGCCGCAAGGGCGACGAGTGTGCCCAGGGTGATGGTGTCGGAGATGACGAGCTGACCACCGAGCCAGTAGACGATCGCCGTTCCGAGCGCACCCACGAGCGCGAGGGCGATGAGGAACGTGCGGCTGTACATCGCGCTCTGCACGCCAATGTCGCGCACTTCGGCTGCACGCGTGGAGAACTCCTCGCTCTCGGTGCGCTGACGACCGAAGAGCTTCACCAACAACGCCCCCGATACGTTGAATCGCTCCGTCATCTGGGTGTTCATCGCGGCGTTGAGGTCGAAGCCACGGCGGGTGATGCTCGAGAGGCGACGCCCGACGCGCTTGGCCGGGATGATGAAGACGGGCAGCACGACGAGTCCGATGATCGTGAGGCGCCATTCGAGGAGGAACATCGCCGTGAGCGTCGTGGCCAGGACGATCACGTTGGAGACGACGGAGCCGAGCGTGGTGGTGACCGCCCGTTGGGCTCCGATGACGTCGTTGTTGAGGCGACTCATGAGCGCACCGGTCTGCGTGCGCAGGAAGAATGCGATCGGCATCGCCGACACATGATCGAACAGCGTCACGCGCAGGTCGTAGATGAGCCCCTCGCCGATGCGCGACGAGTACCACCGCTCGACGAACGACAGGCCGGCGCTCGCCACCGCTGCGGCGATCACGATCGCGGCGAGCACGTGCAACAGGCCGCGGTTCGACTCGGGGATCGCCTTGTCGATGAT
The DNA here is from genome assembly GCA_964454715.1 of uncultured Bifidobacterium sp. Classification (GTDB taxonomy): domain Bacteria; phylum Actinomycetota; class Acidimicrobiia; order Acidimicrobiales; family Acidimicrobilacustridaceae; genus Acidimicrobilacustris. The sequence continues at coordinate 8,002 of CAYVUO010000092.1, forward strand.
CTGACGGAACAACAGGGGCGGTGCGAGACCGAGCACCGACTGCAGCACGATCACGATGACGAAACCGACGATCGCACCCTTGAACGGTCGGGCGAACGAGAGCACCCTCCGGATCGTGCGGCGACCGATCCGCGCATCGGCGATCGCGTCGCGGTTGCCGGCCATCATCGAGTGCAGTGAACTGGGCATCATGGGGTGCTCAGGCTACGGCGGGCCGTGCGTCGCCCCGCATTCCGCGCCGGGGGTTCCGCGGCCACGGCCCGACCTCCGATGACAATC
>CAYVUO010000093.1:0-8277 GCA_964454715.1 uncultured Bifidobacterium sp.
AGTCGAGCGAGTTGATGCGCGTCCAGAACTGGGTGGCACCGAAGTCGTTGCTCCGGCCGACCTGCACGAGACCGGCGCGTGCGGTCTCCTTGTCGGCCGCGGGCACGCCGTCCTCGAGGTTGCCGAGGATCACGTCGACGGTGGGGATGATGCCGGGAAGCTTCTCGACCATCTTCTGGTTGTGGGGCGGGAAGAAGTGGATCACCCGTGACGGACGGATCGGGATCTCCCGCAGCGGCTCGGGGGCCCCGACGGCCAGGGGACGGAAGAAGTCCTTGGGGTTGCGCATGCCCAGAAACTACCGGCCGGAGCCGTGCGTCCCCGCGAGATCGGCCGGAGTCAGTTGCTCGGTGAGCAGGGTCTCGAATCGTCCCGGATCTCCCGCCACCCAGTTGCGGCACAACGGGAGCCCCTCGACATAGCAACTGATGTAGGCCCGCCATGTCGGTGAGGTGAGGAACTCGATCGCCTTCACCGCCCGTTGGTGCGGCAGCAACGACCATCGCTCGAGATAGGCCACCGCATCGTCGACGTCGGCACCCTCGGCGTGGAGCATCCACGCCGCATTGGCCCGCACGGCATCGAGCGACTCGCTCGCCATGCGCACGGCACCGACGACCTCGGGGTCGTAGCCGTCGACGACACTGCGGAGGTGCTCGGCCACGAGCGGCTCGGGAGTCGATCCGGCGATGACCTCGAGTGCGAGATCGGCGAGGCCCTCGGCCATGAGGCACTGGGGCGTTCCGACACAGAAGATCGTCTCCTCGAGATGCCCGCGCTCACGCACGAGTCCGGCCTCCTTGCGGGAGTGCTCGGTGTGATGCCCCGGGTACGCCTCGTGGGCCACGAGGTGGGCGATGGACGTGGCCAGCACCGGTAGGTCGATGTTGATCGCGACACGACTGCGAAGATCGCCCTCGTAGTAGTTGAAGCCCGACCACGGTTGATCGCGGGCGAGTTCCCATTCGATGTGTTCGCCCTCGGGGAGCCCGAACAACGTTGCGGTGCGCGCTCGGAAGTCCTCGGCGAGTGAGCGCAAGACCCCTTCGATGCGATCGGCCGGGATGGCAAGCGACTCGCGCCACGAGATGATGCGCTCGCGCAATGGCCCCGATCCGGGAAGCACCGCGTCGAGCCGCGAATGTGCGGCGGCGAAGAGTTCCTCGTCGCGGAGATGTGGTCTCACTCCGTAGCACCACTCGACCTCGTCGGCGTACGCGATCGATTCACCGGTCAGTCGGCGCGCGCTCGTGTGCAGGCCGACGACCTGCGCCCGGAGCCAGTGCCGGCGCGACGCGTCGACCGCGTCGGCGTCGACCCCGGCATCGAGATCGGCGAGCAGACCTGATGCCTCGGCCACGAGCACGGAGGGATCGACGACCGGTTCGCGTTCGGCCCGTTCGGCCAGCAGTTGGGGGCCGTAGTACGCATCGACGAAACCGTCGACATGACGACCGAGACGAAGACCGAGGTCGAGGTACCGCTCGACGATCGGTTCCGGATCTCGCGATGTACCCATCAGAAGACGTCGCCCTTGAACAGCCCGGTGACGACGGGGCAATCGGTGCGCTGCAACGCGACCGACACCGATTGCGCACCGCTAGGTCCCACGATCGCGTCGACGAGGTCGAGCGGCACGACTTCGTCATCGGCATCCCACGGCTCGTCACCGATCGCAGAGTCACGCACCGGTTCGTACATCGAGCGAGGGAGGAGCCGGCCAGCCCCGGCCACGGCCCACACCTGCTTGCCGCTCACCCGAGCGACCGAGGCAGCAGCGAGGGATCCAGCGACAGCCAGCAACTCCGTGGGGCCGACCGCGCTCGCCTCGAGCAGCACGAGATCGGCCTCTCGAACCGCCGCGCCGAGTCCCTCGACCGTGACCTGTTCGAAGTCCATGTCGCGTTCGAGAAGGCGACGCTCCAGTGGCACCGACGTTCCGTGGATGTCGATCACGAACGGCAGCACATCACCACGTCGCACGAGCGCAGCGCCCGAGATCGCCGGCGAACCGAGCACCACGACGCCAGCCTCGTCGGGAAGGGCATGGGCCAACGAGCGGGCCGTCGGATCATCGGCCAATTCGTCGAGCACCAGACGCACCTCGGCCCGCACATCGTTGGCGGTCAGCAGGCGCGCACACATCCACACCACCGGAGCCGTGGGCCGATGCGAGACGAGACGACGACATGCGGTCACGAGGCCCTGCGGATCGTCGATGAACGCAGCCAATGCCCGCGCCGCCTCGTCGACGATCAGGTCCTCCGGATAACCGGTGGCGCCGGCGACCGAACGCAGGCGCTCCATCGGGTGCACGGCACCCCTCGGGTCAGAGGCTGAGGCCGGGCTTGAAGATCATGAGGTACAGCATCACGATCAACACCAGGTGGGTGACACCCGTCGCCGCCATCACCCGACTGCGCGCAGCCATGTCGCCCGCGGCGAGCGCCTTCACCGCCGGACGCGCCACGAACACGACCACGAGCAGCAGCACGATCCAGAGCAGTGCCGCGAGCGACAGCCAGGTCTGCGACATCTTGTAGATCTTGTCGCTCATGCCGGCGAGACCGAAGCCGAGCAGGCCAGCGATCGCGATGCCAGGGAGCGAGAAGCGGAGGATCGAGGCCTCGAGCTGGACACCTGCCTCCTTGTCGCCCGACGCGATGAGACGGCCCATGATCGGGGTGAACCACGCCGGGGCGAAGCCCACGACGACGGCAAGGATGTGGAGCAGCAGGACGATCTTGTAGCCGGTCGAGTCGATGGCGGCGAGTACCGGGGTGGTCATGGGGCGCTCCTGTGTTCCGGTGACGGTCCCCCGAACCTACTCGCGCTACCGTCTTGCGCCGTGACCAGTGACGTTTCCGCCGATCTCGAACTGACCCCCCTCACCGGAGAGGGTCGCCCCGTCCGGGAGTGGACCACCACGTTCCACCTCGCCGTCGTGGCCCTGGATCCGTTCACGCTCGAGAGCTCCTGGATCCTCGAGACCGCACTCCGGGTGCTGCGCCACTACCAGGAGGCCGACGTCCGAGTGGCCTTCCTGCTCACCTGCTCCGCGGCCGAGGCCCGGCAGTTCATGGGCCCCCTCGTCGACGAGTTCCTCGTCTTCACCGATGCCGATCGTTCGGTCGTCCGAGGACTCGGCTTCGAGTCGCTACCCGGCATCGCCCATCTCGATCAGTACGGCTCGGTGGAGTCGATCGCCTCGGGCTGGCAGCCCGAGCAATGGCGCATGGTCACCGACAACCTCTCCGCTCGCATGGACTGGAGCGAGCTGCTGGTGCCCGACGCCGGCGACCCGTCTCCGTTCGCCGGCACCTCCATCTGACCCCTACGGGGCGATCCACACCTGCGAGAGCGACACGGTCGTCGCGTCCTGCCCGAGGCCGGCGGACCCAGACCCGGTCTGCCACTGCGTGAGATCGCGCACCTTCGGTGAACTCGCGATCACCTGACGCGTCTGCACCAGGAACAGGTACGGGATGTCGACCGACACCTGCTCCTGCAGGATCCCGTAGTCGGCGAGTTGTCGCGATGCGTCGGTCGTGGTGCGCGCGTCGGTGAGCGCACGGATGACCGACGGATTCACGTAACGCGTGATGTTGGGGGTGATCGCCGGCTGCTCGGCCGGCGTGCCCGAGAAGATGGGCACATACGCATCGGGGCTGACGCTGTCGAAGCCGACGAACATGGCGGCCTGATACTGACCGGTGAGGGTGACGAGCGCCTCGGTCGCAGCGTCGACGGGATCGAGCACCACGTCGATGCCGGCTGCCGCCAGTTGCAACCGCCACAGCGAGGCCGAGTGGGCGATGGTGATGTCGGGCGGCACCAGCACATGGAACGTGAGTGGGAGACCGGTCTCCTCCTGGTACTCCTCGGCGAACTTCTTCGCGACGGCCACATCGCGCGCCGGCGGCGCATGATCGGTGAACCATGGCGATGGATCACTGATCGGGCCGCGCGCGATCGAACCCTGACCGTCGAAACCCTTGGCGAGGATCTCGGCCCTGTCGGTCGCCAACAGCACTGCCCGTCGCGCCGAGTCACGATCGAACGGTGGTCGACCGGTGTCGAACGCGACCACGAGTTTGGGACGTTCGGCGTTGCGATCCTCGTGCACCGTGACCCTCGTGCCACCCTCGGGGAGGTTCTGCAGGCGTACGAGTTGTGAGGGTTCGTCGACGGCGACCATCGAGACGCGTCCCGCGAGCAATGCATCGAGTCGGTCATTGGCCTGCGCGATCGGCACGAGACGAACCGAGTCGAGCAGCGGGAGCCCCTTGCGCCAATACGTCGAGTTGCGCGTCAACACGACCGAGCCGTCGGCCTCGGTCGCCGAGTACACGAAGGGGCCGGACCCGACCGGCACAGCAGCGGTGCCCGCCATCGTCGCGGGCGAAGCGATCGCACCCACTGGGGTTGCGAGGACGAACGGGAACGTCGACCAAGGAGTCGACATCGTGACGCGGACGGCGAAGGGCCCCGACACGTCGATCGAACGGATCGGCGCGAGCAGGGCGGCCGATCCCGGCGAGAGCTTCTGGACGAGGAGGTCGGCGGCCACGATGCTGGCATCGAGTGGAGTGCCATCGCTGAAGGTCACCGCGGGCCTCAGACGGATGTTCCAGACCGTGTAGTCGGCGTTCGACGTCACCGAATCGGCGAGGTCGGGAACGGGGATGCCACTCGCATCGAGGGCCATGAGCCGATCGAACACCGCTCGTTGGGCCTGCAGGTCGCCGGTGGTCGGGTCGACGGTGAGTGGCGACCAGCGGATGGGAGTCGCCGGCACGGCGATGTCGAGCACCCCGCCCGAGCGAGGGAGGGGCGAAGTCGTCGACGTCGTGGTCGCAGTGCCCTTCGCTCCCCCGCCCGAGCACGCCACCGCCAGGAGGCACAGGGACAGACCCAGGACGGCCAGGGGCCCCACGAAGCGAGGACGATGGGTCGACAGCACGGAGAGACTCTACGCGGCCCCCTCCCCTCGTCAGCCGCGGACGCGACCCGGCGCGAAGATCTCGCCATGGACGCCCTGAAGATCCGCATCGGCATCGGTCTCGGAACACTCACCGCGGCCGGGCGACCGGGGGTGTTCGAGTCGATCGTCGACCGTTGCGAGTCGCTCGGCTTCGACTCGTTGTGGATGTCGGAACGCATCGCGTCGCCCGCTCCCGATCCGCTCATCGCGCTCGCGATGGCCGCAGCGCGCACGACGCGCATGAAGATCGGAACGTCGGTGCTCGTCCTCCCCGGCCGCAATCCCGTGTTGTTGGCGAAGGAGATGGCGACGCTCGACGTACTGTCGGGCGGAAGGTTCCTGCCCGCGGTCGGACTGGGTGCGGTCGACCCGGCCGAACAGCGCGCGTTCGGCGTGGAGCGGGCGACACGCGGAGCTCTGCACGACGAGATGCTCGAGATCATGCGAAGGGCATGGACGGGCCAACCGTTCTCCTTCCACGGCACCCACTTCTCCATCGACGATGTGATCGTCGAACCGCGACCCACACAGTCGCGGCTCGATGTGTGGCTCGGAGGCATCGCCCCGAGCGAACTGCGCCGAGTGGGACGAGTGGGCGACGGATGGCTCCCGTCGTTCTGCACCGTCGACGATGTCGTGGCCGGTCGCGAGGTGATCGAACTCGCCGCAGCCGAAGCGGGTCGCACGATGGACCCCCAGCACTACGGAGCCCTCATCGCCTACTGCGATGGTCCCTTGCCCGATCGCTTCCTGGCCTCGATCGAGCGCCGTCTGCCCGGCCGCGATCCCCGAACCGTCATCCCCACACGGCAGGGACTCGCCGACGTCGTGCGCTCGTTCATCGACGCCGACTTCTCGAAGTTCGTGATCGTGCCGCTGGTGGGGGACGTCGATGCCGATCGGGAGCTCGAGCTGCTGGCCGAGGAGCTGCTCCCACTCGAGAACTAACGGCGCAACGTGCGCAAGGCGTGATGCGCGGCGAGACGAACGTGCCCGGTCCACACGACAACACCGGGGATCACGACCGATGCCCCGAGCGTCGCCAATGACACAGTGCGCACCGCTCGCCCATCAGCCCTCGACGCGAACCTCACCATGAGCGCGAGAACCGGCGGCCAGGTGAGGAGAGCGAACACACGCGTCTGATCCTCGCTGAGGGCGACGGGCACGAGGGCCACGATGAGCACCGCCACGAACATCAGCTGCGCCCTCGCCCCTTCGGCCCGGAGCGCGAACACCACGGCCACGATCGATGCACCGAGACCCGTGAGTAGGAGCCACGGGAGTCCGGTCCAGAACTGGTCGAGGAAGTGTTGAACACCGAAGTGCCGGAGGAACTCGAGTCGCCCGTGATGCACATCGTTCGCCGCCAACCACAGACCGAGGACGATGCGCCCCATGACGAGGCCCGCCGCCGTAGCCACGAATCGCCACCGGTCCTCGACGATGTCGACGAACGAGAGCAGCAACAGCAGGACGAGCACGATCACCGATTGCTCGAACGCTGTGAACGCCAAGGCGAAGCCGAGGAGGGCCTGCACGCGCCGGTCGTGAACCACGACGACGAGCGACGAGAGGCCGACCATGAACACGTCGTACGAACCGACCCAGAACAGGCACACGACGCCGGCCTGCGAGCCCACGAACGCCGCGCCCACGAGCGCGCCCGCGTTCAGACCCCAACGTCGCACCACGAGCACGGCGGTGGCGACGACGAACGCCGCGAACGCCACGAGGTGCACGACGTCGAACCAGCCCACCGAGGTCGCGCCCACGAGTCGAGCGGTCCATGCCCCGATCGGCGAGGAGTAGAGGTACTGGAACAGCGGGTCCATGCGCGGAAGTGAGGGCAGCGAGGGAACGACCCTCGTGGCGAGGAACTCCGCGTCGGGGAATGACCCCCAGCCGGAGCGCCACAGCAGGATGACGATGCCGATCGCGCACCACATCACGATTCGCCAGGCGCTCGGGGGCGCGGTCTCGGTGGCGGTTCGCTCCACGGGACGACCCTAGGTCCGGCGATGCCGCCGGTCGCGCCCGGTGTCAGCGTGGTCGACGCCGACGGGCGATACTTCGGCATGCTCCGACCCCGTGAATCAGCGACACGCGACGCAAGGAAGCTCGACGGCCTGTGGTCGTTCCGACTCGACCCGCAGGGCGTGGGTCGGATTGAGGGTTGGTGGCACAACGATCTCGTCGATGCCCTGACGGTTCCAGTGCCCGCGAGCTACAACGACGTACTGGTCGATCGTGGCGTGCACGATCACGTCGGTGACGCCTGGTATCAGCGCACGGTGTTCGTGCCGTTCGGCTGGACTGGCCAGCGAGTCCTCCTGCGCTTCGATTCCGCCACCCATCGTGCATCGGTGTGGGTCGGTGACGAGCTCGTGGCCGAACACGAGGGCGGCTACCTGCCGTTCGAGGCCGACATCAGCGCCCATGTCCAGCCAGGCGCAACGGCGCGCATCACGGTGTGCGTGAACAACGAGTTGTCATGGGCCACCATCCCGCCGGGCACCGTCGAGGAGACCGCCGACGGTCGTCGCAAGCTGCGCTACTTCCACGACTTCTTCAACTACGCCGGTCTGCACCGCAGCGTCTGGCTGCACACCACTCCGCCGACACACATCGCCGGCGTCACGGTGCGCACCGACATCGACGGTCGCGATGGCATCGTGCAGTGCTCGATCGACACGGTCGGATCGGATGACGTCCACCTGACGCTCCGCAGCGCTTCCGGCGAGATCGTCGCGACCGCCGAGGGCACCGACTCATCGCTCCGCGTGACTGACGCACTCCTGTGGGCGCCCGGGCAGGGGAACCTCTACGACCTCGACGTCGAACTGCACTCCGCTGGCGCGGTCGTCGACTCGTACTCGCTCCCCGTGGGGATCCGAACGGTCGAGGTACGCGGCACGCAGTTCCTCATCAATGGCGAACCGTTCCACTTCCGCGGCTTCGGCATGCACGAGGACCACATCGTCCGAGGCAAGGGCCACGACGAGGCGAGCATGGTTCACGACTTCGCACTGCTGCAGTGGATCGGCGCCAACTCGTTGCGCACTTCGCACTATCCCTATGCCGAGGAGATCCTCGATCACGCCGATCGCCTCGGAATCGTCGTGATCGACGAGACGGCCGCTGTCGGCCTCAACCTCGGCGTCGGTGGCGGCATCATGGGTGGACCGATGGCGCCAACGTTCGGCGAGGGCCCGATCCGGGCCGAGGCGCAGGCCGCACTGGTTCGGCAGGTACAGGAACTCGTCGAGCGCGATCGCAACCATCCCTCGGTG
>CAYVUO010000094.1:0-4792 GCA_964454715.1 uncultured Bifidobacterium sp.
GACGCGGAGGAACAGGGCGATGAGCGAACCACCGAAGCCGAAGCCGACGAGGATCGACGTGGCGGTGTTCTGGAAGAGCATCACGATGACGACGGCGCCCAGCAGGCCGAGGCCAGCGGTGAGCAGACCGGCGACGCCACCGGTGCGGAACGCCACCTTCAACGCGGCGTTGAAGTCACTGCGGCGAGCAGCTGCGGCGGTGCGCACGTTGCCGCGCACGGCGAGCCACATGCCGAAGAAGCCGATGGCGGCGGAGAAGATCGCGCCGACGAGGAAGGCGATGGTGCGGAACGCGCCGGACTGCGCGAACGACAGCACCTGGGATCCCTCGATGAGCGTCTCGAGCGTCGGCGGCTTGTTGATCGCCGTCGACGTGACGAACACGACGACCGCCAGCGGGATGACGATCAAGCCGATGGTCCGGAACTGACGCTTGAGATAGGCGAGCGCCCCCTCCTGGATGGCGCCGGCGATCTCCTGCATCTTCTCGGTGCCGGTCTCCTGCTTGAGCACCCCCTTCATGAGGATCACGCCGAGGAGCAGCGCCAGCACGGCGACGGCGGCGGCGAAGATGAGCCACCCCCATTCGGCGCTGCTGAGGGTGAAGTTCTGGTAGCCGCCTTCGGCGGCGAGGAGAAGGCTCATCGAGTCCATCCTGGTGAGGGCCCCGGTCGGCCCGGGGCGGGCAAGAAAAGCGCACGGGATGGGTCCCGTGCGTGGTGCAGACAGTACCCCGAAGGGGGTTCCGGACCGGAAATGCTCCCCCGGGGACGCCGCAGTGGCGCTGGGCGGCCTGCGAACATGGCCCGATGGATCCCGGGGCCCACGACCACGAGCTCGGACCGGGGCCGAGTCAAGCGCCGAGCGGTCATCACGGGCATGCCCATACCCATGTGCGGGCCGGCTCCCGGCACCGGGGCCGTCTGTGGGCGGTGGTGGCCATCCTCGCCGTCTTCCTGGTGGTCGAGGCCGCCGGCGCCTGGCTCACGAACTCGCTGGCCCTGCTCTCCGATGCCGGGCACATGCTCACCGACCTCGTCGGCATCGGCATGGCGATCGCAGCGATCCATGTGGCCGATCGACCGGTGCAGAGGGCGCATCGCACCTTCGGTCTCTATCGACTCGAGATCCTGGCGGCGCTCGCCAACGCGGTGTTGTTGTTCGCGGTCGGCATCTATGTGATCGTCGAAGCGATCGGACGCCTGCGCACTCCCGAGTCGGTGCACACGGGCGAGATGTTCGTGATCGCGATCGCCGGTGGGGTCGCGAACGTCGTGTGCTTCGCTCTCTTGCGCGAGGGCTCGCGAGAGAGCCTGAACGTGAGGGGTGCGTATCTCGAGGTGCTCGCTGATCTACTCACGAGCCTCGGTGTGATCATCGCCGCGATCGTGATCGCGCTGACGAGTTGGGAGTGGGTCGACCCCGTCATCGGCGCTGGAATCGGTCTGTTCATCTTCCCCCGCACATGGCGCTTAGGTGCGCAGGCCGTGAGGGTGCTGGTCGAGGCCGCTCCGGATCATCTCGACGTAGACGCGGTGCGCGCCGATCTGAATGCTGTCGACGGCGTCATCGGCGTGCACGATCTGCATGTTTGGACGCTCACGTCCGAGATGGATGTTGCGAGCGCGCATCTCGTCGTGGCCGACGAGTCATATCTCCACGGTGTGCTCGATCGGGCGCGCCACATGCTGCGCGAACGGTGGAACATCGATCACGTCACCTTGCAGGTCGAGCCCGCTGATCACCTGGGGTGCGACGACCTCGACTGGTGACTACTGGTCGCCGATCGCGTAGAGCTGACCACCCCGCGTGGCGACATAGATGCGGCCCTTCCACACGGCGGGCGTGGCCTCGATGCAGCCGTTGAGCTTCACCGTCCACTTGAGCGGTGGATCGACACGGGGATCGGACACGTCGTACGCATTGAGGTTCCCCTGGCAGTCGCCCTCGATGAGCGTCTTGTCGACGATCACCGGCGAGCCCCACGTCTGCGAGCCGAGGTTCTTCTCCCACACCACTGCACCGGTGGCCATGTCGACGGCGAGCACGCGGCCGCCGTTGGTGGCCCAATAGACGACACCGTCACCGAGTGCAGGTGTCGCCCAGATGCCAGCCTTACCAGCACCTTGATCCTTGAGTGACCACACCAACGGGTTGTCGGGCTTCGTCGGGTCGAGCTTCATCATCTGACCGACCTGCTTGGAGCGCTCGTTGTGACGCTCCCACTCCGAACCGACGTAGAGCATCCCTTGCTTGTCGATCACGATCGTGGCGTCGGTGTCATCACCGGTCCAGAAGCGGAACACGCGTTTCGGTGCTTGACCCTGCTTCACGCCGCTGATGTCCCAACCCTGCACGAGGCCCGATGAATTGGCGAAGTACAGCGTGTTGCCCGAGATTGCGACCGAGCTCTCGATCGAGAACTGATGGTCACTGATGGTGTTCCAGAGCTCCTGATCCCAACCGGGCGCGGTGAAGACGATCTGGGGATTGACCGTGACCTTGCCGTTGGCGTCGTAGCCGCGGTTCAACTTCACGATGTAGAAGTTGCTGTTCTCACCACCCTCGAACATGTAGTCGTCGATGATGAGCGGTGCGCCATCCCAGTCGTCGTTCCAGACCTGCTGCACACCGTTCCCGGTGGCACTCAACTTCCAGAGCACCTCAGCCTTGTCGCCGCGATCGGTGGCGACGATGTAGAGGAAGTTGTCCCGTGACCCCTTGTACGACAGTGGATAGCCGTCGGGGTCGGTGGTGATCGATCCCTTGGCGAGGTCACCGGTCTTGTAGGGCTGGATGAAGTTGTCGCCGGTCGCCGCATCGACCCAATGCAGTGAGTAGTCGTATCCACCGAACGAGACGATGGTCCTGCCATCGCGTTCGAAAACATTGGGTTGACCGGTCCATCCGTCGCCGCACCACGTCGACGTCGTCGCACCATCGGTCGACGTGCCACACATGCCGCCGGTCTTCGGATAGGTCCAGATCACGCGAGGTGCGGTGGGAACTGGTCCCAGTCCGTACCAACTGCGCGTGGGGTTGCCGCGGAACGTGAGCAGCCCGACCGTCTTCGTCCTCGGCATCTCCTGGGACGACTTGGGGTTCACCCAACCGTCGTAGGGGGGCTCGGTGGTCGTGGTGGTCTTCGGCGCCGCGGTCGTGGCCGGCTCACCGTTGGCCGACGCGTTCTGCGAGCCACTCGAGTCGCGGGTCACGACGAGGATGACGCCGAGCACGACCACCACGATGGCGAAGGTGGTTCCGAGCACCCACCACGGAGAGCGGGGCGGTCGCTTGGCGTGTTGCATGTGCGCTCCTGGGCGGGATCGCCCGGGCGCTCAGCCGACGCTTCCCTCGGCCACCAGTCGTTCGAGGACGAGGTCGGGATTGTCGGCTTCCAAGCGCTCGAGCCAGTACTGACTCTCGAACAACGCCATGAGCGTACCGTCCGACTTCTCCAGGATCCGGACGCCCCGCTGGCCCTGGATGGCGGAGGCAGAGGCTCGATCGGTGCGACGGGCCACCTTGTAGTTGGTCGGCGACAATTCGACGGGGGCCCCGAACTCGTTCTCGAGGCGATGAATCGCGACCTCGAACTGCATCGGGCCGACGGCGGCGAGCACGGGCGCGGAGTCACCCTGATCGGCATCGCGCAGCACCTGCACGACGCCCTCCTCGTCGAGCTGGGCGACCCCGCGCCGGAACTGCTTGAACCGTCCGGTGTCACGAACACGAGCGACGGAGAAGAACTCGGGGGCGAAGCTCGGGATCGGGGGGAATTCGACGGGACGGTCGAGCCACAGCGTGTCGCCGACGCGCACCTCGGTGGCGTTGACGAGGCCGACGACGTCGCCGGGGAAGGCCTCGTCGATCGTCTCGCGCTCGGAACCGAACACCTGATGTGCGTACTTGGTGGCGAAGGGCTTGCCCGATGGACCGTGGGTGATCACCATGCCGCGTTCGAATCGGCCCGAGCACACGCGCAAGAAGGCGATCCGGTCGCGATGCGACGGATCCATGTTGGCCTGGCCCTGGAACACGAACCCCGAGAACGGATCGTCGAGCTCCCGCGACTCACCCTCGACGTCGACGCGAGCCGAGGGCGATGGCACGAGGTCGACCACGGCGTCGAGGAGTTTGCGCACACCGAAGTTGGTGAGTGCCGACCCGAAGAAGGCGGGAGTGGACTGCGCACCCAGGAAGAGTTCGGAGTCGAAGTCGGCCCCGACCTCGTCGAGGAGTGTGATGCCGTCGAAGGCGGCGCGCCAGGCATCGCCCTCCTCGGCCATCGCGCGTTCGGGATCGACGATCTCCTCGGGGGCCTCGGTGGCACCGCGCGCGACGCGGGTGAAGCGGGTGTACTCGCCGGTCTGGCGATCGATCACGCCGCGGAAGTCGCCGGCGATGCCGACGGGCCACGTGATCGGTGTGACGACGAGGCCGATCTGCTTCTCGATCTCGTCGAGCAGTTCGAGTGCATCGAGCCCCGGTCGATCCCATTTGTTGATGAAGGTGAGCAATGGAAGTTCGCGTTGGCGGCACACGTCGAACAACTTGAGAGTCTGCGGCTCGATGCCCTTCGCCGCATCGAGGACCATCACCGCGGCATCGGCCGCAGCCAGCACGCGGTAGGTGTCCTCGGAGAAGTCGCGGTGGCCGGGAGTGTCGAGGAGGTTGATCACGCAGTCTCGATAGGGGAACTGCAGCACGGTCGACGTGATCGAGATGCCTCGTTGCTGTTCGAGCGCCATCCAGTCGGATGTCGCCGAACGCCGGCCGGAACGGGCCTTGA
>CAYVUO010000094.1:4802-8259 GCA_964454715.1 uncultured Bifidobacterium sp.
CTTCTCGGTGAGCGTGGTCTTGCCGGCATCGGGGTGACTGATGATGGCGAAGGTTCGACGTCGTGACGCTTCTTCGGAGGGCGTGCTCATCAGGCGCCCGCCCGGACGCACGCGGCGCACACGCCGACGAGGTCGAGTCGGTGGTGTTCGATGCGGAACCCATGCGCAGCTGCGACATCCGAGGCGAGGCGAGCGACGCCGGTCTCGAGTGCGGCCGGCACCTCGATGTCGACGATCGACCCGCACGATTCGCAGATCAGGTGGTGGTGATGGCCGGTGAGGTCCTCGGCCAGCTCGTAGCGCGCCGTGTCGTCGGTGGCCACGAGGCGACGAACGACTCCGGCGACCTCGAGCACGGCGAGGTTGCGGTAGGCCGAACTCTGGGCCATGCCGTCGGTGGCATCGAGCAGTTCGGGCACGGTGACGGGACGGTCGGCATCGGCCAGAGCCGCGACGAGCATGCGACGGTTCTCGGTGTAGCGCTGACCGTCGTTGCGCAGTCGCTCGTCGGCGGTGTCATGCACGGCATCGATGGGCGCATCGTGCTGGTGGGATCGGGCCGACGTGCTGCTCACGGCGCCGAGTGTACGACGAGCCCGCACACCCCGGTTCGGGCCGGTGTCAGAGCTGTCGGGCGCCGATGTAGGCAGCGAGTTCGCGCAACGCGATCTCGGCGCCTCCGGCGAGGGTGACGCCGTCGAGGGCGTGGATGGCGGTGGCCGTGAGTTCGTCGATCGATCGTTCGACCGACGCGCGCGCACCGGTGTCGATCACGATCTGCTGCAGTTCGGCGATCTCCTCCTCGCTCAGATCCGGTGCACCGACCCGAGCCAGGCGCAGACGTTGGGCCTCGCTGGCGTGTTGACGCGCGGTTGCGAGCAGGGGAGTGGGCTTGCCCTCGCGCAGATCGTCGCCGACGGGCTTGCCCGTGATCCCACTGTCGCCGAAGATGCCGAGCACGTCATCGCGCAATTGGAACGCCACACCCAGTGGGCTGCCGTAGGCGGTGAGCACGGGCTCGAGCTCGTCGAAGCGACCGGCAAGAGCGGCGCCCAGGTGCAAGGGACGCTCGATCGTGTACTTGCCGGACTTGTATTCCGCGATGCGATGCGCATCGGCGAGATCGACGTCGCCGCGGGCCGAACCGGTGACGTCGAGGTACTGACCGATGAGGAGCTCCACGCGCAGTTCGTTCCAGATGGTGACGGCACGGGGGTTGGAGTCGTTCATGAACGCGTCGGCGTAGACGCACGCGAGATCACCGATCAGGATGGCGACGCCCTCACCGAAGCGCCGCTCCTCGCCCTGCCATGCGCCTCCGGCGTGCATGGCGCTGAAATCGATGTGCACGGTGGCGCGACCGCGACGCGTGGCGGAGCCGTCCATCACGTCGTCGTGCACGAGTGCGAACGCGTGCAGCAACTCGAGCGCTGCGCCGGTGCGCACGATGCGCAGATCGTCCGGGTCCCCACCCGCACCCACCCACGCCCAGTGGCTGAACGCGGGTCGCAGTCTCTTGCCGCCCGACGCGACGAAGCGGGCGAGGGATTCGATCGGCGTGGTGAGACTGGACTCGATGGTCGACCAGCGATCGGCCTCGTCGGCCAGGAAGGCTGCGAGGTGGGCCTCGACGCGCAGGCCGACGTCGGTGAGCGCAGCAGGAACGGGGGTTGGGTCGAGGACGCTCACTCCTCGTCGAACTCCTCGTCGTCGAACCCCTCGAGCGCGTCGAGGTCGGCGACGATGCGAGTGACCTCGACCTTGGCCTCGTCGAGGCGGCCACGGCAGAACTCGATCAGGTCGGCGGCACGCTTCACCTGGGCCGCGAGGTGATCGACGTCGACGTCGTCGGACTCGAGGTCACTCAGGATGGTCTCGAGCTCATCGACGGCCTCGGCATAGCCGCCGATCGCTTCGCTGGTCTTCTTCGCGGGCATGGATTCCTCTCAGTCGCGATCGGTCACGGTACTGCGCACCGAGCCGTCGGCGAATGTGGTGACGAGTGTGTCGCCGACGGCGACGTCCTCGGGGGAGCGGATGAGTCGACCGTCGGCACTGCGGGTGATCGACCAACCCCGGGCGAGCGTGTGCACGGGATCGACGGCTCGACGTCGAGCGATGTGCAGCGAGAGTCGTTGCTCGGCCGACCGCAGTGCGCCTGTGCTGGCCCGAGCGACGCGGCCGGCGCGATCGATGACTCGCTGCTCCTCTATGACGAGTCGACTTCGACCGGCGAGCGCGGCGCGACGGGCATGCGCGGACAACAGCGCCCGTTCCTGATCGATCGATGACGTCGCGAGCTGCGAGATCGCCGCCCACGCGTGCTCGGCGCGATTGATGACGTCGAAGGCCAGATCGATGATCGACTCGGCGCACGCGGTAGGTGTCTTGCTCGCGGTGTGCGCGACGACATCGGCGACGCTGGTGTCGATCTCGTGACCGATCCCGGTGAACACGGGCACGTCGAGTGCGGCGATGGTGCGGGCGATGAGTTCGTGGTCGAAGGCTGCGAGGTCGAGCTTCGAACCGCCTCCACGCACAAGTGCGATCAGATCGACGCCGGCGGTTGCCGCAGTGCGGAGAGCGGCAGCGACCGTGCGTTCGGCTCCCGCGCCCTGCACCCGGGAATCTATGAAGAGCACCTGCCACGAGATGCCGCTGTTCTCGATCGAATGCATGAAGTCGGCCTGGGCCGCGCTCTCATCGGCCGTGATGAGAGCGATGCGGAAGGGGATCGCGGGAAGGGGAACCCGTGCATTGCGCTCGAGCAACCCCTCGGCGCGCAACAGCGCCAGCACGCGCTCGCGCTCGGATTCGAGCGCGGCGAGGGTGAAGTCGGGATCGATGTCCTGCATCGACAACTGCAGGCGGCCGCCCGGCAGCCACAGCTCCAGTGGTCCCCTGATGCGCACCTTCACGCCCTCGTCGAGGCGGACGGTGCCGTTCTCGCGCAACTTCTTCTCGACCTTCTGGCGGGTGCGGTTCCAGAGGGCGATCGAGACCTTGGCGACCACGGCGCCGCTGTCGTCGCGGTCGACGAGGTCGAAGTAGTAGTGGCCTCGGGATTCGCGCGGACCGGAGATCTCGCCGTCGACCCATACCGACCCGCCGAGGCGCTCGTGGATGGCGTCGGCGGTCGCCGTCATCAGTTCGGTGACGGTGTAGTGGATCTCGGCCATGGGCCGACACGGTAACGGCCCGACACTCGATCCGCCCGGGTCGCTCGTAGCATCTCCCGCGTGATCGGTTCGTTCCGTGCCCGGTGCACGACCCTGCTCGTCGGAGTGGCGAGCGCACTGCTCGTGCTCGGCTGCTCGTCGGGAGGTTCGACCGGTAGCAGCACGACCTCGACCACCGAATCACCGTCGATCGTCACTGCATTGCCGCCGTCACCTTCGACGATCGCACCATCGGTGTCGATCTGCGCCTCGCTCGGTGACCTCTATGGCATCGACGA
>CAYVUO010000095.1:0-1670 GCA_964454715.1 uncultured Bifidobacterium sp.
CCGGCTGCACCAACAGCTGCGGTCAGCACCACGCCTCCGACATCGGCCTGTTCGGCGCCGAGCGTCGCGCTCACGGTCGGTCGCTCCCGGGCTACCAGTTGCTCCTCGGTGGTCACATCGGCGACGAGCAGATCGAATTCGGCCAGAAGGCGCTACGTCTACCCGCCCGCACCGCTCCCGAGGCAGTGGCTCGCGTCGTCGAGAAGTACTCACGCGAGCGCAGCGCCGGCGAGGCCTTCGCCGAGTGGCTCTCCCGTGTCGGCGGGGCCAGCGCCATCGCCAAGGAGCTCGAACCGTACGGTGAGATCCCGGCACCCGATCTCGCGCCCGAGTACTACATCGATTACGACGAGACCGGCCCCTATGTGGCAGAGGTCGCCGAGTCGGAGTGCGCGACGTGAGCGAGACCATCTCCCAGCACCACCTGCTGAGCGCGGCCGAGATCTCGTCGCTCAATCGTGAGTTCGAGGGCGCGTCGCCCGGCACGATCATCCAGTGGGCGGCCGAACAGTTCGGCGATCGCCTCGCCGTCACCTCGTCGTTCGCCGACTCGGTGCTCGCCCACCTCGCCTGGACGAACGCACCCGGCATCGAGGTCGTCGTCATCGACACGCATTACCTGTTCGCCGAGACACTCTGGTTCGCGCGCCACGCCTCGCAGCTCTTCGACGGCCGCCTGCGCGTCATCGAAGCGACGCTCGACACGCCCGGTGATGACCTCTGGCTCACCGACACCGATGCCTGCTGTGCATTGCGGAAGGTCGCCCCCCTCGAGCAACTGCTCACGACGCACGACGCGTGGATCACCGGTCTTCGCCGCGACGACCACGCCGGCCGCGCGAGCGCACCGATCATCTCCAACGATCTGCTGCGGGGAGCGGTGAAGGTGAACCCCATCGCGAACTGGACCGACGCAGACGTCGACGCCTACACGATCGAGCACTGCCTTCCCGTGCATCCGATGGTCGGTCGGGGCTACACGTCGATCGGCTGCTGGCCGTGCACGATGCCGCCCCGTCGCGACGGCGATCAGCGCTCCGGTCGCTGGGCCGGACAGGCCAAGACCGAGTGCGGTCTGCACCTGCCAGCCCCCGACGACGCCCTCGAGAGCGGCGGCGGATTCTCCTGAGCAGTGCGCGTGCGCACGCACGGATCGCCGTAGCCTGACGTCATCATGAGAGTGACGTCGATCGGCCACGCCGGCATGCTGTTCGAGACCGCGGGCGGATCGATCCTGTGCGATCCGTGGTTCGAACCGGCGTTCCTCGGTTCATGGTTCGTCTTCCCCCGCAACGACCAGCTCGACCCCGATCTGCAGGCGCGGATCGAGGGCGCTGACTTCCTCTACGTCTCGCACATCCACGGCGACCACCTCGACGAACCGTGGTTGCGCGACCACCTAGCGCGTGACATCACCGTGCTGCTCCCCGACTTCCCGTCGGAGGAACTCGAGCGCACCCTGAGAGCCCTGGGCTTCACCACCTTCGTGAGGCCTGCGAATGCAACGCTCACCGAGATCGCTCCCGGCCTGTCGGTGGCGATCCATGTCGAGACGTCGATCACCGACGGCCCGGGAGGCGACTCGGCCCTCGTGGTCGTGGCCGACGGTGCAGTGGTCGTGGACCAGAACGACTGCCGGACCCATGATCTCGAGGCGCTCGCGCGTCATG
>CAYVUO010000095.1:1680-8235 GCA_964454715.1 uncultured Bifidobacterium sp.
GCAGCACTCTGGGGCCATCTGGTACCCGATGGTCTACGAGGAGTCCCCCGAACGCATGCGCGCGCTCGTCGACGCGAAGGTCGACAGTCAGCTGACGCGGGCCATGCGCTACGTCGAGGCGATCGATGCACGAGTCGTAGCGCCATCGGCGGGCCCGCCCTGCTTCCTCGACGACGCGCTGTTCGCACTCAACGTGATCGACGGCGACGAGTTGTCGATCTTCCCCGACCAACGCGCCTTCCTCCAGCGCATGGCCGATGCCGGACGCGCCGGTGTGCTCAACATCCCGGGCACCGCGCTCGAGTTCGTCGGCGACGAGATCGTGGTCACCCATCCGATGTCGGATGCCGACGTGGATGCGATCTTCGCCGACAAGCGCGCCTACCTCGAGCGCTACCAGGACGACTGGAGCGACTGGCTCGATGCGCATCGTCGGTCCTGGCACGGGCCCACCGACGACCTCATCTGCACCTTGCAGTCATGGTGGGAGCCGCTCATGGCGATGGCCCCCACACTGTGCTCGGCCGTTGGCACCGGCGTTCTGCTGCGTCTGGGCGACCTCGACGTCCTCATCGACTTCCCCGCCGGCGAGGTACGCGAGTGGAGCGGCGAGGAGTTCGGCTACCGGTTCGAGATCCAGCGTGAACTGGTCGAGACGGTCGTCGCCGCCCGCGCCGTCGACTGGAGCAACGCGTTGTTCCTCTCTGCCCGCTTCAGGGCGTGGCGCGCCGGTGCGTTCAACGAGTACGTCTACAACTTCTTCAAGTCCTTGTCGGCCGAGCGCATGGAGCGCACCGAGGCCGAGGCCGTGGCGAAGACAGCAGCCGCGGTCGCACCAACCGACGACGAGGAGATAGAGCTCGGTGGCTACGTCGTCGAGCGCTGGTGCCCGCATCGTCGTGCGGACCTCGAGGTGTTCGGTGAGTGCGACGGCACGACGCTCACCTGCACCCTGCACGGCTGGCAGTTCGATCTCACGACCGGCGAATGCCTCACCGCCACCGATCGCAGCCTGAAGGTCCGACCCGCCTGAGTCCCACGCTGTAGCGTCCCCGACAGGGGGCTGCCATGACAGACATCGATGTCGATTTCGACCCGTTCGCGGCGAAGGACGAGGTACAGCACGAGTTGTTCACCGAGATCCGCGGTCGGTGTCCCGTGGCCAGGATCGAGAGCGGATGGTTCCTCTCGCGCCAGGCCGATGTGCTCGAAGCGACGCGTCAGGTCGACCTGTTCGTCGCCTCGTTCCGCGAACCGGGCGTCGTGGTTCCCGAGGAGGAGAAGTTCGTCAACGAGATCGCCGAGCCGCGCCACGGGCAGATCCGCAAGATCATCAATGCGACCGTTGCCCATCACAAGTCGATGAAGGTCGAACCGTTCATCCGCGATCTGTGCAATGAGTACCTCGATCCGATCATCGCGCGGGGTGACGGCGAATTGATCGCCGAGTTCGTCGCACCGATCCCGGTCAACGTGATCGCCCACCTCATCGGCGTCCCTCGTGACGACTGGGCCGACTTCCGACGCTGGAGCGACGAGGTCGTGGAGGGAACCGTTCCGACCAAGAACCGGAACGAACGCGGTGAGGGGCTCGCCGGCGGGCATCCCGAGTTCGCCGGCTACGTCGACGCGCTCATCGCCGATCGGCTGCGGTCGGGCGACCGCCCCGACGATCTCGTCACCCGGCTGCTCGACACCGAGATCGACGGAGTGCGCCTGTCACCGGTCGAGATCCGAACCCAATTGGTGTTCCTCATCATCTCGGGCAACGAGACCACTCGTCATCTCATCGCGAACCTCATGGCCACCGTCGCCGCGGACCCCGCTCTCTTCGATCGCCTCGGCGCCGACCGCTCACTCATCGAGCGAGCAGTCGAGGAGTCCCTGCGTCTCGATCCACCCATCCACGAGTTGTTGCGCAATGTCGAAGCGCCCACCGACATCTTCGGACGTGAGATGTGCCCCGGCGAGAAGATCATCTTCGGCATCGCGTCGGCCAATCGCGATGAGACGGTGCATGACGACGCCGCTTCGTTCCGACTCGACCGCGACAACTGGCGCGAGCACCTCGCATTCGGGGGCGGCCCCCACGTCTGCCCCGGTTCGTCGCTGGCGCGACTCGAGGCACGAGTCGCCCTCGAGACGGTGCTCGACCGCTGCGCTTCGATGCGCACCGCGCCGGGATGGCAGCGCCGCAAGACGCCGGTGTTCTGGGCCAACGGTCCCGTCGACCTTCCAGTCGTCGTCGAGGGTCGCTGAGGTCAGAAGGACTGGATGACGGCGTGGGCCGTCATCGCCGAACCCGCCGGACCGAGGAGCATCTGGGCCCTCAGGTTTCGACGATGGAACAGCACCGTGAGTTCCTCGTCGAACTCCGGCGACTCCGCGTTGGCCAGCACGAAGCGTTCGAGCTCGGCCTCGCCCTCGAGCCATGAGTCGGGCCGATGCCCGAGTACGGGAACCAGATCGTCGAGGTCGGCCGCCGACACGGCATCACCGATCTGGTCGATGCGAGCGGCGTGTCGGGCCATGCGGAACATAGTGCGCAGCTGGTAGCGCAGGTAGTCGTCGTCGACCCTCACCGATCCGAGATTGCGCACCAGGTGGTCGAGCACGACGTCGGCGCGTGATTCACGTGGTTCGGGCATCTCCACGGTGGGGAGTTCGATGCCGAGGATGTCGGCGAGGGCCTCGGTGGCGAACAGGTTCGTCTCGTAGCACCACTGCAGGTTCGTCATGAGATCACTCTCGGGCGGCGGCACACGCGTGGCGGGCCCGGCCGAGAGTTCGTTGCTCAGCGTGAACGCGAAGTGATGACGCTTGATGGCCTCGAGATCGACTGGCTCGCCCCGCAACTCCGCATATCGGGCGTAGAGCGCCTTCATGTCTCCGTACCCGATCACCGTGTCGCGCTGGCGCCATGCGGCGAGATCCATCATCGGATCACCGATGTGTCCGATCTCGACATCGAGCACGGCGAGGACGCGTTCACCGTCGTGATGGAACTGCCCCGAGTCCCACACGATCACCGATTCGCGCCCCTTCGAATCGGGTGGATTGCGACGGAGCCAGGCGAGGCAGAACTCGAGGAATGGGTCGGGCATCTGGGTGTGGGAACGCCAGATGCGTTCGTAGCGCGACAGGCCGTAGGTGCCTGATTCGGCAGGGGTCGGTGCACGCATCACCCCGCCGGCGACGAACGGTTCGATGGGCAGTGAGTGCAATCGGGCGAGGATCTGCAGATAGTCGTCGACCACCACCGCGCGCTGGTCGTCGGTGCAACCCTCGAAGTCGTTGCGGCCACCCACTCGATCCATGACGTACGAACGCGGTTCGTCGATCCAGCCGTGCACCGGCGCCACGGGGATGCCGTGCTCGTGCATCAGCGACTGGAGCCGCATCTCGTGATCGAGGGGGAACACCAGCTCCATGTCGGTGCGATCACCACGCACGACGAGTTCGAGAAGGTCACCGTCGCGCTCGACATCGACGAACCACACGGGCCGCCAGCGGGGTTGGCGAGCGATGCTCACGACCCGACCGCCGATGTTGGCCTCGATCCACCGCACGATGAGGTCGTTGCCCTCCTCGGTGACCCTGATCATGCTGCTCCCCCGGTGCTGCCCACGATGGCGATCGTAGTCATCGCGCTCCGGCCCGGAACCAGCGATCGAGCGTCTCGTCGACGGCTACGAGGTCTCCCGCGTCTCGCGCCGAACGCAACGTGTCGATGCGCGCCAGCGCTTCGACACGATCGATCCCGCCGGCCAGATGCTCCACGAGCACCCCGCACTCGAACTGCGAGCAGGCGTGGGGACGATGGCGGTCGAAGATGGTGCACACTCCCCGATCGACGGCCGGGCACGGCAACTCGAACACCGGTGGCTCGGCAGTGACGATCAACTCGACACCGAGCGCACGCAATGGAGCTCCGAGATCGCTCTCATCACTCACGGCGAGGTGCGTGACGACCGTGCCGTCACAGCACAAGCCGCATCCGATGCAGATGGATGGTTCGTCACTCACAACTTGGGGGTCGATGCCATGTGACCGCCGTCGACCGTGAGATCGATGCCGGTCACCCACGCCGAATCGTCACTGGCGAGGAACACAGCCGCGGACGCGATGTCGGTGGGCTCGCCGATGCGGCCGAGCGGCAGTCCGGACGCGAGTCGGTCCTCGAACTGATCGACGACGTACGACACCATCGGTGTACGGATGACACCGGGGAGGATGGCATTGACCCTGATGCCCTTGGGGCCGAGGTCGATGGCGGAGGCCTTGGTGAGCCCTCGGAGCGCGAACTTGGAGGCGGTATAGGCCGGCGTGTTCGCGAACGCTGCGAGCCCGTTGAGCGACGACACGTTGATGATGGATGACCCGGGCGCCATGTGGGGTACCACGGCCTGGAGACCGAGCAGCGGTCCGATGAGGTTCACATCGAGTGTGGCCTGGAACTCGGCGAGCGGTACGACATCGACCGCGGCATCGGTGCGGATGCCGGCGTTGTTGACGAGCACGTCGATGCGTCCGTGTGCCGCGACCGCTGCACCGACCACCTCGGCCCAACTCTCGGGCGAGGTGACGTCGAGGTGCACACCATCGTGGTCGAGCACGTCACCAGCGATGACGATCGCACCTTCGGCCGTGAACCGCTCGGCTTCGGCCCGCCCCTGGCCGCGAGCCGCGCCACTGATGATCGCGACCTTGCCCTCGAGTCGTCCCCCCATGGTCATCTTCCTCTCAGCGGGGCTCGCAGATCACGAGCGGGATGTCGCGATCGGTCGATGCCTGGTACTTGTCGTAGTCGGGCCACGCCGCCACCGCGATGGGCCAGTACTTCGCCTTCTCCGCGGGTGACGCGATGCGGGCAGTGAGCTCGTGCACGGTGGCGCGATCCTGGATGGTGACCTCGGGATTCGCCACGACGTTGTGGAACCACTGCGGATTGTTCGGAGCACCACCCATCGACGCGACGACGAACCAACGCTCTCCGTCGGTGACACGGATGAGCGGAGTTCGGCGGAGCTTGCCCGACTTGGCGCCCTTGGTGGTGAGGATGATGCATTCCGCACCCTCCCAGAGGCCGCCGTCGGCGCCATCGGTGGCGAGGTAGCGCTCGACGTGATCGGCGATGGGTTCCCAGGGACTCGGTTCGTAGGTGGTCATGGCCCGACCCTAACCGGGGTCCACGGTCGCACGGACGGGCATCGGTAGCGTTGCGGCCATGTCGGCCATCTCGATCGTGCTCTCGATCCTCCTCGCCCTCGTACTGATCGCCACTGCGATCCGAGACTTCTCCGGGCCGCCCGAAGTGATCGACATGATGCGGCGCCTCGGCTATCGCCCCGGGTTCGAGCGCACGCTCGGAATCCTGAAGGGACTGGGTGGCGCGGGCCTCGCGATCGGCGTCGCCTGGGCTCCCATCGGTGTGCTCGCCGCTGCTGGCTCGTGCGTGTACTTCGTGCTCGCGGTGCGGGCGCACGCCAAGCTCGGTGATCCCGGACGCGAATCGATCCCGGCTGCGGTGCTCTTCGGTGTCAGCTTCCTGACGCTGGTCACTCGCTTCCTGGCCTGATACGCGAACGAGCCCCGGCCGTGGCCGGGGCTCGCGTCGATGGTGCGGAGGTTCAGGCCGTCTTGGCCAGCTGAGCCGCAGCCCGCTCGAGCGCCTGGTTCGCGTTGTCGGGCAGCTCGGTGAGCGGCTCGGCGATCTCGGCGACAGTGGGGCCGTACTTGTCGGCGTAGGGCTGGAGCTTGGCCATGTCGAAGCCATAGTGCTCGGCCGCGTTGCCGGCGAGGATCTGCTGGATCTGGTCGGGGTTGAGTCCGGCCATGACCTGACGCAGGTGCTCACGCGTGAACGGCAGCGTGCCCTCCTCGTGCGGGTAGTCACTGCCCCACATCAGCTTCTCGATGCCGAGGACCTCCATACCGGCCTTGATGTCGGCCGGCGTCGGCTGGCTGATGCCGACGAAGCAGCTCTGCTCGAAGTACTCGGTGGCCGAGCGGGGCGGGATGGTCTCACCGTCGAAGCGCATCTCGCCGACCTTCGACGAACGCATGCTGTTGAGCAGTCCGTCCATGCTCTCGAGCAGCGGCGGGATCCACGCGCAGCCGGTCTCGGTGATGGCGAAGCGCAGCTTCGGGTGCTTCTCGAACACACCGGCGAGGATCATGTGCACCAGCGGACGCTGGGAGTAGTACGGGATCTCGAGGAAGTGCACGAGCGGCATGGCGGGCGCCGGCGGATACACCGGACCACCGGTGCCGGAGTGCGCGTTGACCGGGATGCCGTTCTCGGCGCATGCGGCCCACAACTCGTCGTAGTCGGGGTGGTAGAGCGGCTTGATCCAGGTGGCCGTCGGGGGAACGGCGCCGATGAGCACGCCACCGCGCAGACCGTTCTCCTTGCACCAGATCGCGTCGGCGATCGCATCGTCGACATCGTTGAGGAAGATCTGGCCGATGCCGGCGCGACGATCGGGAGCCTTGTTGACGTAGTCGACCATCCAACGGTTGTGGGCCTGGATGCCGGCGTGACGATGCTCGTAC
>CAYVUO010000096.1:0-8126 GCA_964454715.1 uncultured Bifidobacterium sp.
GACGGAGGATCCACTCGACCTGGGGGAGGAACCCCATGTCGGCCATGCGATCGGCTTCGTCGAGGACGACGATCGAGATGTCGTCGAGCGTGAGTTCCTTGCGCTCGAGCAGATCGATCATGCGGCCCGGGGTGGCGACGACGACCTCGACGCCACCGGCGAGCTCGGCGATCTGGGTCTCGATCTTGGCGCCGCCGTAGACGGCGGAGACGGTGATGTCGCGAGCCGCGCCGATGGGCGCCAGTTCGTCGCGCACCTGGATGGCCAACTCACGAGTCGGCACGAGGATGATGGCGCGGGGACGACGCACCGCGGCCTTGGCCACCCGTTCGAGCACGGGCAGACCGAAGGCCAGCGTCTTGCCCGAACCGGTCTTGGCCTTGCCACACACATCGCGCCCGGCGAGGGCGTCGGGGATGGTGAGGGTCTGGACCTCGAACGGTGCGGTGATACCACGGGTCTCGAGCGCAGCCACCAGATCGGGGGCCACGCCGAGTTCGGCGAAGGACATGTCGGGCCTCGGGGGGAGAAGGGAGCGAGCGGGCGACCGGCGGTCGGACTGGCTCCAGCGATGCGACGCCTCGACGCCGCGGACCTCCCCACCCTACCGGGCCGCTCCCCCAGCGGGGTCATCGGCCCGGGCCACGTCAGTTCGGCAGCACGGCCTCGATGGCGGCGACGACCTCATCGGCCTCGGGGTCGACCGTCGGACGGAAGCGCGTGATCGACGCACCGCCGGGGGCGACGAGGAACTTCTCGAAGTTCCACTGCACATCACCCGCAGCACCCTCGGCATCGGCCACCTCGGTGAGCGCGGCGTAGAGCGCGGTGCGGTCGTCACCATTGACGTCGACCTTCTCGGTGAGCGGGAACGTGACGCCATAGGTGCTCGAGCAGAACTCGGCGATCTCGGCCGGCGTGCCCGGCTCCTGACCCATGAACTGGTTGCACGGCACACCGAGCACGGTGAAGCCGCGTGCGGCGTAGCGCTCGTGCAGGCGCTCGAGCCCCTCGTACTGCGGGGTGAGGCCGCACTTCGAGGCCACGTTGACCACGAGCACCGCCTTCGAGTCGAGGTCGGCGGTGACGCCGGCGGTGCCGTCGAGCGCTGAGAGGGAGAAAGTGGACAGCTGCATGGTGGACTCCGTGTTGTCGGTGGTGTTATCGGTGGTGTTGTCGGTGGTGGATTCGTCGATCGAACGTGTTGCGTTGCGGGGGCCGAAGCCCTCGCGGTAGGGCTCGTCGGAATCGCTGGGACGACGACGGAACCCTCGGACGATGAACACCAGGATCGCCCCGCCCATTCCGATGATCGACAACCACACGTTCACCCGCACTCCGGCGATCTGACTGGCAGTGTCGACCCGCAGCAACTCGATCCAGAGTCGACCGAGGAAGTAGAGCCCGACGTAGATGGCGAGGATGTTGCCGGGTCGGGTGACGCGCTTGCGATCGATCCAGATGAGCACCCCGCACAACGCGAGGTTCCAGAGCATCTCGTACAGGAACGTCGGCTGGAACGTCGAATAGCCGATGTACTCGAGCGGACGATGCTCGGGTGAGATCTCGAGCCCCCACGGCAACGAGGTCGGCCGGCCGAACAGCTCCTGGTTCCACCAGTTGCCGATGCGACCGATGGCCTGCGCCAACGGCAGGCCGGGCACGATCGCATCGAGCGCCACCGAGATGCGCATGCCGCGGCGATGGGCCACCCACACACCGACGGCGACGCCGAGTGCGATGCCGCCGGGGATGCCGAGACCGCCCTGCCAGATCTTGAGCGTGTCGAGCCAACGTCCCTCGTACGAACGCCAGTCGGTGACCACGTGATAGAGCCGCGCGCCGATGAGACCGGCGGGCACGGCGATGAACGCGATCGCGTAGACGTCATCGGGATCACCACCGCGATCGCGCCAACGCTTGCGGCCGAGTTCGATGGCCGCCAACACGCCGAGCGCGATCATCAGCCCGTACATGTGGAACGGGCCGATGTTGCTCGACGACGGGCTGGGGATCGACGCGATCACGCGCGCGCCTGCGGTCGGAACCGGCCCAGATCGCCGAAGCCCGCAGTCACCGCGGGAGCGAGCCCGTGCACCGCGGGCAGCATGTTGTCGCAGAAGAACCGGGCCGAGACGATGCGCTCGGCGAGGTAGTCGGCGTCGAAGCCCGAACCACCGGCACGCGCCATCGCATCGGCCGCCAGCGCAGATTCGGCGATGTAGCGAGCCGATACCAACAACGAGAACATGCGCAGGAACGGAGTGGCACCGGCCAGCGCGTCGCGCACATCGGCCACCCCGTGTTCCATGAGCCAGCCGATGGTGCCGCGCACCTCGTCGAGCGCAGCCACGAGGCGTGCGCGCATTCCTGCGAACTCGTCACCCGCGCCGTCGAGTCGAGCGAGGAGCGCCTCGGTGTCGGCGAGGAACGCACCGACGATGGCTCCGCCCTTCAACGTGAGCTTGCGGCCGACGAGGTCCATGGCCTGGATGCCATTGGTGCCCTCGTAGATCGCGGTGATGCGTGCATCGCGATAGTGCTGGGGCACACCGGACTCCTCGATGTAGC
Organism: uncultured Bifidobacterium sp.; assembly: GCA_964454715.1. GTDB lineage: Bacteria > Actinomycetota > Acidimicrobiia > Acidimicrobiales > Acidimicrobilacustridaceae > Acidimicrobilacustris. Next base: position 2,572 of record CAYVUO010000096.1, read on the forward strand.
CCATGCCGCCGTAGATCTGGATGGCGAGCGAGGTGCACTCGATGCCCATGTCGGTGCCGTAGCCCTTCACCACCGGGATGAGCAGGTCGACGAGGTCCTGGGCACGGGCCCGCGCATCGTCGTCGGGGTGATGCTGCGACAGGTCGATGTTGGCGGCGGTGACGTAGACGATCGCTCGCAGCGCGTCGATGGTCGAGCGCATCGTGAGCAGCATGCGTCGCACATCGGGCAGGTCGACGATGAGCGACATGTCCGAGCCCGATTCACCGGGCGCGCGCCCTTGCCGTCGTTCGTTCGCGTACTGCACCGCGTCCTGATACGCACGCTCGGCCAGCGACAACCCCTCGAGACCGACGGAGAGTCGTGCGTTGTTCATCATCGTGAACATGTAACGCATGCCCTGGTTCTCCTCGCCGATGAGGTAACCGGTGGCGCCGCCGTTGTCGCCATAGGCCAACACACACGTCGGGCTGGCCTTGATGCCCATCTTGTGCTCTATCGACACCGCGTACACATCGTTGCGGTCGCCGAGGGAACCATCGTCGTTCACGAGGAACTTCGGCACGATGAAGCAGGAGATGCCCTTGGTGCCCGGAGGCGCGTCGGGTGTGCGGGCGAGTACGAGATGCACGATGTTGTCGGTGAGGTCGTGTTCACCGAACGAGATGTAGATCTTGGTGCCGGTGATCGACCATGTGCCGTCGCCGTTGGGCACGGCCTTGGTGCGCACCGCGCCGACATCGGATCCCGCCTGCGGTTCGGTGAGGTTCATCGTGCCGGTCCACTCACCGGTGACCATGCGCGTGAGGTAGGTCTCCTTCTGCTCCTCGCTGCCATGGTGCATGAGTAGATCGATCGCACCCTGCGTGAGCAGTGGAGCCATCGAGAACGCGAGGTTGGCCGACGACATGAACTCCTGCATCACGATGCCGACGAGCCACGGGAACCCACCACCGCCGTAGACCTCGGGGAACGGCACGCCACCCCAACCACTCTCGACGTACTGGCGGTACACGTCGATGAACCCGGTGGGGGTGGTGACGGTGCGGGTGGCGGGGTCGTAGACGGAGGTCTCGAGATCGCCGGTGCGATTGGTGGGAGCGATCTCCTGATCGACGAACCGGGCGTTCTCGGCGAGCACGCCGAGCACGGTGTCGGAATCGAGGGATGCGAACGCCGGAAGGGCGCAGATGCCATCGATGTCGGCCAGCGTGCGCAGCACGAACTCGGCGTCGCGGAGTGGGGATCGATAGTCGGCCATGGCCGAAGGCTAGACCCGGGGCTATGTTCGCCGGATGGTCGAACTCACGTGGCAGGGGCCCGGATCCGTCGTCGCCGTCATCACCATGGACTCGGGCGAGAACCGCTTCGACCTCGACGTCGTGCGCCACTGGCATGGGCTCATCGACGAGGTGCAGGCCAAGGAGGGACCGGCCGCGCTCATCACCACCGGCACCGACAAGTTCTATTCGAACGGTCTCAACCTCGAATGGCTCATGGCCAACCCCGACCTGGCCCGGGAGTTCCTCCACGAGCTCAATCGTCTGTGGGGCCGCATCCTCGGGCTCGACTGCCACACCACTGCGGTGGTGAACGGCCACTGCTTCGGCGCTGGCGCATTGCTGTCGAGCGCCCACGACCGCATCACCATGCGGGCCGATCGGGGCTATTGGTGCATGCCCGAGCTCGATCTCGCCCTTCCGGTGAGCGAGAAGATGGCGCAGCTGCTGCTCGCCCGCCTGCCCCGCACTGCGATCGCCGAGGCGCTCAACACCGCCCGACGCTTCACCGGGCCCGAGGCCCTCACCGCCGGCATCGCCGATGCGATCCTGCCCGCCGACGAACTGCTCGACGCTGCGATCGCGTACTCCGCCTCCATCGCCGTGAAGTCGCGTGAGGTGATCGGCGTGCACAAGCAGATGCTCTACGGCGACACGATCCAAGCGCTCACGGGCGAGAAGTAGCGTCTCGGCCATGGACCATCGCGGTGAGATCGAGAACCTGCTCTACCAGTACGCCGAATCCATCGACGCCGGCGACTACGACGCCATCGGTGTGCTGTTCCAGCACGGCTGCATCGCCGACGCCGATGGCAACCCAATGGCCGTGGGCGCACAGGCCGTCACCGCGCTCTACACCGCTACGACCCGAAAGTACGACGACGGCACACCCCGCTCGCACCATGTCACGTCGAACCTGTTGATCGAGATCAGCGACGACGAGCGCACCGCCACGTGCCGCTCGCGCTTCACGGTGTTCCAGCAGACCGATGAACTGCCGTTGCAGCCCATCATCGCCGGCGCGTACACCGATTCGTTCGAATGCGTCGACGGCAAGTGGCGGTTCACCGAACGTCGCATGCGACCCTCGCTCTACGGCGATCTGTCGAAGCATCTGCTCATCGAGGCCATGCAGTCGCCGGACGCCCGTTGATGAACGCCGACTCCTACCTGCGCGATCTCTTCGGCATCGAGGGCAAGACCGCACTCGTCACCGGCGGCAGCAGCGGAATCGGCCTCATGATCTCCCGCGGCTTCGTCGAGGCCGGCGCCAAGGTGATCATCTCGTCGCGCAAGGCCGATGTGTGCGCCCAGGTCGTCGATGAGCTGTGCGCCCTCGGGGGCGAGGGTGCGGCGATCGCCTTCCCCGCCGACCTCTCCACCGAGGATGCCTGCCGTGCTCTGGCCGAGCAGGTGTCGGCCCACACTGGCGGCCGACTCGACATCCTCATCAACAATGCCGGCGCCACATGGGGTGCACCCTTCGACGACCATGACGACGCGGCGTGGCGACGCGTGCTCGACCTCAACGTCAATGCGGTGTTCCATCTCACGCGCTTCCTGCATGCCGATCTCGCCGCTGCAGGCACGGCCGATGATCCCGCACGCGTCGTCAACATCGGCTCGATCGACGGAATCCATGTGCCCACGCTCGAGACCTACTCGTACACCGCGGCCAAGGCGGCGGTGCATCAGGTGACGCGGGCGATGGCCAAGCGTCTCGGCCCCGAGCACATCACCGTGAATGCCATCGCACCCGGGCCGTTCCAGTCGCGCATGATGCGAGCCACGCTCGAGGTTGCGGGCGATGCCATCGCGTCGAGCATCCCGATGAAGCGCATCGGCACCGACACCGACATGGCCGGCACGGCGATCTGGTTGTGCTCCCGTGCCGGGGCCTACGTCAACGCCGCGATCGTGCCCGTCGACGGCGGCATGGTCGGCACGCTCTGAACTTCGCCAGAGTCAGGTGATGGCGATGAACGCCACCAGCGTGGCGGCGATGAAGATCACGGCCAGTGCACCGAGCACCCAGGTGAGCGTGCTGCGACCGGGATGCATGAGTCCGAAGTCGAGCACGTCCTCCCGGCTGCGCTTGAGCCGATAGGCGTCGTTGGCCGGCGTGCCCACCTTGGGGAGGTGGTGCTGCGGCTTGCGGGGCTTGTGTGTCTTCTTGTGGTTGGCCACGGCGTGACGATAGCCCCCTACGCTCCCCTGCCATGAACGGGTGTGGTCGATGAACGAGCTCGGGCCGATGCCCCCGACCGCCGATGTGGGCCCGGTCGCTCCCGATGCCGGGTCGCTGCAGCCCATCGCGCCCGGCGTGTGGGCATGGATCGGCACCGGAGCCGTCGGCAATGCCGGTGTGATCGTCGACGACGACGGCATCACCCTCGTCGACACGCTCGTCGCACCATCGGCGGCGCGGGCGCTGAACGCGGAACTCGAACGCTTCGGTGTGCCTGTGAAGCGAGTGGTCTACACGTCGAGTCATGTGCAGTCGGTCGGTGGGTCGGCCGTGTTCTGGATGGCCGCCCGTCACGGCCGTTCCCAGGCCAGCGCGCTGCTCGAACAACCGGTGCCCGTCGAGGCCTACACGCGGCTCGTGCCCGAGTTCGCGCACGACTATCTCGCCGCCGACGCCGCCGGGCGCTCGTATGCGACACGGCCCGTGTCACATGTCGTCGACGTCGCCGCATGGCTCACGCCGTCGGTGATGGTCGTGCCCGTGAGCGGACAACAGTCCGAGAACCTCGTCGTACTCGTGCCCGCAGCACACACGTTGTTCTGCGGCGAGTTCGCATCGTTCGGCACCGCACCCAATGCATGGGACGGCGACCCGGAGCGGTGGGGCGACGCGCTCGGCGAGTTGGCCGCTCTCGATGCCACGGTGATCGTTCCCGGCACCGGCCCCATCGGCACTCCCGAACATCTGCTCGCGCAGCAGGCGTACCTCTACGCCTGCGCCGAGGCCGAGGGCGACCCCCGGCGCATCCCCGCCGGCCCTTGGGACGACTGGCGCGATCGCGACCTCGACGCCGTCAACGTCGAACGGGCCGCTGCACTCGCCGTCGGCGACCACGGTGTTCCCCGTACGATGCTGCGCAGACTGGGCATGGACACCGACGACGCGTGATGGATGGACGGCGATGAGCGACGCAGCGAAGAGCAACCGACCCGATGAATGGGTGAAGCCCGAGACCGAACAGCTCGCCGTGCCCGCCGCAACCGTCGTACTCGTTCGCGATTCCGCCGATGGTGACGGTGGCATCGAGGTGCTGCTGGCTCGTCGCAATTCGAAGATCTACTTCGCCGGCGGCGCATGGGTGTTCCCAGGTGGACGCATCGACCCCGACGACCACGGCCCCGACTTCACCGGCGACCACTTCGACGAGACGCATGACGACTTCCTCGACGTCGCTCGCCGTGCGTGCGTGCGCGAAGCGGCCGAGGAGGCCGACGCGGTGATCTCGGCCGACGATCTCGTGTTCGTCTCGCACTGGACTCCCCCGCTCGAGGCGCCCAAGCGATTCTCGACCTACTTCTTCATGGGGCCGGCGCCGCAAGCCGCGCTCACCGCCGACGGTGGCGAGATCCACGAACTGGCCTGGATGCGACCCGCCGATGCGATCGCTCGTCGCGACGCCGGTGAGATCGAACTCATCCCCCCGACCTACATCACGCTCGCATTGCTGGCCCCGTTCCCATCGGCCACGGCGGCCATCGAGCACTATCGCGACAACGACCCCGAGTACTTCGTCACTCGGTTCACCAAGCACGACGGTGCTACGTACGCGCTCTACGCCGGCGATGCCGGCTATGGATCCGGCGATGCATCGACTCCGGGCCCGCGCCATCGCCTCCGCATGAGCGAAGGTGCCTGGCGCTACGAACGAAGCTGACTCAGCAGCCGCACATGCCGCCGCCGCAGCCGTGACCGGCTCGCGGAGCGGGGGCCGATGCCGGCGCAGCAGGGGCGGCGCCACCCACCGACGCGAACACCGACAGCAGACGACGGGCGCCGACATGGCCATTGGGGCAGTCGACGGGATCGGAGGACTCGCTCATGGGCCTGCGCACCTCGAAGGTTGAGTCGCACTCGGGGCAGCGGTACTCGTAGGTCGGCATGGGTTCGAGCCTAGATGGTCGTGACGCTCCGGTGTCGGGGCGGGTCGCGCCGTTCGGTGCCCATGTCACCGGCTCGAGGCGCGCTCCGCCGAGTCGGAGGAGAAGCGGCACGCCGGGAGTGCGGTCCCGGCGTGCCGCCGACTTCGG
>CAYVUO010000097.1:0-7988 GCA_964454715.1 uncultured Bifidobacterium sp.
CCAGGACACGTGGCTCTTCAGCGGAACCATCTACGACAACATCGCCTACGGGAACCTCGATGCCTCGCCCGAGCAGGTCATCGCCGCCGCCCGCGCCACCCACGTCGACCACTTCGTCCGTTCGATGCCCGATGGTTACGACACCGTGCTCGACGACGACGCATCGAACCTCTCGGCCGGGGAGAAGCAGCTGCTCACCATCGCTCGGGCGTTCCTCGCCGATCCGACGATCCTCATCCTCGACGAGGCGACCAGTTCGGTCGACACCCGCACCGAGGTGCTCACCCAGCAGGCGATGAGCGCCCTGCGCTCGAATCGCACCTCGTTCGTGATCGCCCACCGACTCTCGACCATCCGCGACGCCGACACCATCCTGGTGATGGAGAGTGGTCGCATCGTCGAACAGGGCGATCACGAGGAACTGCTGGCCGCCGATGGCGCCTACGCCCGCCTCTACAACGCACAGTTCGCGGCCGCTGCGGTCGACCTCGACTCCTGATCCTCGGCCAGCGGATACCGCAGAAGTCGCAATCGTCTTCGACGAACATCTCCAGTGACCCCGATGGGAACTTCACAGGAGAAGCGACGGTGGAGCGATGACACTCTTGGCCTTGGTCGCACTGATCCTGATCGCGATCCTCGTCGTCTACGCGACTTCGCGTCGGCGTTCCGGCGACATCGGCGAAGGTGACGTGACGCGATCGCGCGATGTCCCATCACGGGATTCGGCCCTGCGTCGATGGGTCGCTGCCGGGCTGCTGAGCAATGACCAGGCCATGGCCATCGAGCGGTTCGAGACGATGAGGTTGGAGGCGATGCCGCGGCCACGTGTGTCTCCGGCGATTGAGGGACTCGCCTATGTGGGTGGTGCACTCCTCGCGGTCGGCGCCGGGATGCTCACGAGCAGGTTCTGGGATTCCATGGGCGCCGCCGGTCATCTGTGCGTCGTGGGCATCGCAGCGACGATCGCCGGCGTGGTGGGAGCGATGATCGGTGAGGCGGAACCGGTGGCGAGGCGACTGCGCGGATTCCTCTGGATGTTGTGTTCCATCGGAGCTGGAGCATTCGCTGGTCTCATGCTGTTCGACGTATTCGATCGGATCGGTGAACCGGTGGCCCTCGCCACGGCCGCGACCACGGCCGTCGTGTCGGCCGCACTCTGGCTCCTGCGTGATCGACCACTGCAGCACGTGGTGACGTTCGTCGCGCTCGCCGTCGCCATCGGGGTCGGGATCGCGTGGGCCGACCCCACGAATCCCTCCGCCTGGATCGGACTCGCGCTCTGGTCGTTCGGCGTGCTCTGGGCCGGTGCGGCGTGGCGCGGTCTGATACCGCCGGCCGTGATCGGTTTCCCGCTCGGGGTCGTGCTCACCCTCATCGGATCGGCGATCGTCGGCGGCCGTTACGACTGGCTCGCTCCCCTCCTGGGGCTGGCGACGGCCGCCGCGTGGACGACGATCGGGATCGGAGCAAACGAGGTGCTCGCTCTCGCGCCGGGTGTTGCCGGGGTCTTCGTGTTCCTGCCATGGACGCTCGGTCGCTTCTTCGGCGAGTCACTCGGGGCGCCCGTGATCGTGATGCTCTCCGGCGCGCTGTTGCTCGGCGCGGTGATCGTCCTCTGGCGCCGGCGATCGCGGGGATCACGGATCGGTGAGCTCTGGGGCGGCCACTTCGGCCATGCCGCCCAGCCCTGACGGTCAGAAGTCGATCGCGTCGGCGACGCCGAGTATCTCGGGCACATCGTCCTCGAGGATGACGCCTGCGGTGACCGCGTCCTCGAGCGACTGCCGGAATCGTGCTCGGTATCCATCGACCGTGCCGTGCACCTCGACCAGTTGCTCGGGCGTGAACGGGATCGTGCGTCCGACGTTGCCCATCCCCGATCCGGTGAGCACTGCGATCGGCACATCGAGATGCGGAGTCCGAACGCCACCGACCGCATTGCCGAGGAGGTCACGAACGATCTCGCCCTCGGACACCGTGATCGGATCGAACCCGGGCGCCACCGTGCCGTCGACGATCCACTGGCGCAGGGCCGAGAACGCCGCCTGCACGACGTACTTCTGCGGTCCGTCGTTCGCCATCGATGCGATCACCGAGAGATCGAGGAACTCCGGGAACTGCCGAGTCCCCTGGACGGTGAGCAGACGCAGGTACTGCGCGTCCGCGTGTGCGGTTCCTGCCACCTCCCATGTGCGCACCACCGACGAGTCGGGCTGACGCGCTGGGGGGAACGGTGTCACGTACGAGTTCGGTAGCGCCGCCATGTCGAACAGATCGGTCTCGGTGATCATCTGCACGACCGGAACATCGATGTCCTCACGAATGCGTGTGGCCTTGGGCACGGCATCGGGATGCGTCGACGAGATCGGCGCACCGTTGCCGAATCGACTGTGGATCAAGTAGCCGTCGTAGACCGAGGCGATCGGTTCGATCGCGTTGACGTAGGTCACCATTCGATGGGCCGATTGCGATTCACCAACGGCGATGAGCACGTCGATCGGCAGATCACCGAGCAGTCCGTCGGCGGCGAGGATCGACCGGCCGGCGGACGAGAAGATGTCGTAGGAGTAGTCGTCACCCGGATGCGACAACGCCTCGTAGCGAACCGGATCCCATGCCTTGAGTCCGATCGCTGCCGGACCGAAATCACTGCCACCGTTGCTGTCGATCCCCGCCGCCTGAGCCGAGACGCCGACCCATGCGTGACCCCTCCGTATCAGTTCATCGGCGAGGTAACCGAACTCGACATCGATGTCGGTGAGCGATGAGACGTTCAGCCACTCCACCACGCACGTGCCACTGAAGTCGGCGGCGTCCTCCGGACGGCGCACGAGCAGTCGCGTCGTGAACGGCGCCGTCCGGTCGGGAGCGACCGACCATCGTCCGTCGAGTCCGAACTCCCCTCGGGGCACATGGGACGTCGCAGTCCCGGTGAGGAGGTACTCCTGCTCGACGTATCCCGCACCCCAGAGGTCGATGGCCGAACTCGTCTGTGGGAATCCGTGCACGCCGCCCGTGACGGGGGAGATCACGAGCGACGCGCGTTCCGTGCGGCCCGACATGCCGTTCGTCGTGCCGTCGGCCATGGCGGTCAGCGAGAGGTCCAGAGGCGGCGCACGGCATGTGCAGCGGCCTTGGGTCGACGATCGCGCGTCAGCACACCCTTCTGATTCATCGCCCCGGCGCGCAGGATGCCCTGCCCGGTCTTGAAGTCGGTGAGGTTCCAGATGTGCTGGCCGGCGACGAACGGACGCTCACTCATCATCGTGATGTAGGAGGTCAGGAATTCGGCTTGGTACTCCTCACTCCACATCTCGGGCGGTTCGGCATGATGACCAGCGATGGTGTCGCAGCCGAACTCGGTCACCACGATCGGCTTTCCCAGGCGGGCGTGGAGCGCGTCGAGTTCACGGGCCAGCACGGCCGTGCCCCCGGCGATGTCACCCTGATTGGCGTACCAGCCCGAGTAGCGATTGACGCATACGACATCGCACAGTTCTCGGAGGGGATCACCACTCGAGATGGGATTGGCGATGGTGAGTGGTCGATCGTCGAGTCCGCGAGCTACGCCGACGACCTCCTCGAAGAACGCGACTGCCACATCGGTCTTGAACGCGTTCGGTTCGTTGGCGACGCTCCACATGATCACCGAGGGACGGTTGCGATCTCGCTCGATGAGCTCTCGCGTCATCTCGCAGCAGCGAGCGAGACGAGCCGCCACTGCGTCATCATTGAACGAGAGTCCGACGGCTGGAGTCTCGGAGATCACGAGGAAGCCGAGCTCATCGGCCAGATCCAATTGCTCCTCGGAGTACGGATAGTGCGAGGTGCGGAACGAGTTCGCACCCATCCACCGCATCATCGCGTAGTCACGGATGTTGCCAGCCGGGAACGATCCCCGGCCGATGATCGGGTAGTCCTCATGGCGTCCGAAGCCCAGGAGGGTCACCGGTTCACCGTTGAGCATGAGACGATCGCCCTCGACCGCGATCGATCTCATCCCGACGCGCTGGCGATACTCATCGATCGTTGCGCCATCACTCGTGACCGAGATGATTGCTTCGTAGAGATGGGGGCTGCCCGGGGCCCAGGGCACGACATCGGGGATCGTCACGCACAGCTCGGCCTGGCCGTCGACGATCGACGCCGAATCGGTGACTCCTTCGACCTGCAGTGAGACCTCGACCCCATCGGGAGCACTCACCCCGATTCGCAGCACCCCGGTCGCCGGATCGGTCTCGAGCACGCGCACGTCGTCGAGCCCCAGGCGATGGACCGAGGAGAGGACCACGGGACGTTGGATGCCGCCGTAGGGGAAGAAATCGCCCTCGACCTTCGGGAAGCTCCCGAGCATCCCCATCATCAGCGAGGCGAGATCGGTGGACTTGTCGAGATTCATGCCCACGGCCTCACGCTTGGGCTCGCCGGGAGGCACGCGCTCGGGAGATGGCTCGTTGTCGACCCGCACGACGAGCCGGTTGGCGCCGGCGACGCACTCATCGGTGATGTCGAAGCCGAAGCACATGTGCGAGCCGTCATGTCGACCCACGTACCGGCCGTTCACCCACACCTCGGCCGCGTAGCTCACAGCTCCGAAGCGCAGGAGGCGCCTGCGATCGGTGGCCTCGTCGATGAAGAACCTGGTCTCGTACCAGGCGATGCCGCAGAAGTCGCGCAGATGGGGCAACTGGTCGTTCCACGAGCCGGGCACGGCGATGGGTTCGCCCGCCGGCACACCGGCCGACCAGGTAGAGGCATCGACGGCGTCCTCCTCGATCCGGAAGTTCCAGAACCCCGACAACTCCTCGGCTCGACGATGGACGTTCGATTGCGCGCGCAGCATGGCTCTCCCCCAAGGACGTGTACGCGCAGGTTGCCATGAGCGGCAAACGTTTGCAACAGACCGGGGACGGGTAGTGTCTGCGCCCATGGGGCGACGGTCGACCGTGACGATCCTCGACGTCGCGAAGCGAGCGGGCGTGCACCCCGCCACCGTCTCCCGCACGATCTCGCGCCCCGAACGAGTGGCACCGGAGACGCGCACGCGCGTCGAGGCAGTCATCGCCGAGATGGGTTTCGTGCCCAACCGTGCCGCACGCGGACTGATCACCGGCCGGACGGGGAACCTCGCCGTGATCGTGCCCGACATCACCAATCCGTACTTCGCCACGATGCTGCGAGCCGCCGATGGAGCAGCTCGCGCCGATGACATGCAGGTGATCGTCGTCGACACCGGCGAGAACGCCGATGTCGAGGTGAGCGCAGCGCGGAATCTCGTCCAGCAGGTGGACGGCTTCCTCGTGGCCTCCCCCCGGCGCATCCACCTCGAGCTCGACACACTCGGCGAGAAGCCCGTCGTGTTCGGCCATCGTCCCGGCGACGGCTGCCGGTCGATCGTGATGCGCACCGCCGGCGCCGTGCGCGCTGGCGTGGAGCACCTCGTGGCCCTCGGTCACACACGAGTGGGCTTCGTCGGTGGACCAGCACGTTCGTGGGCCGCGGACGAGCGTCGTCGTGCGGTACGCGCCGCAGCCGAGGAGTTCGCCATCGAGCTCGTCGATCTGGGCGACGGAGAGCCGACGTTCGAGACGGGTCGTGCCGCCGGCGCCTCCGTCCGATCGTCGAAGGTGACCGCCGTGATGGCGTTCAACGATCAGATGGCGCTCGGCGTGATGAGCGATCTTCGCGAACGCGGCATCTCGGTTCCCGATGACGTCAGCCTGATCGGTTGTGACGATGTGCCGATGGCGGCGATGGTCTCACCCGCACTCACGACGATCCACATGCCCATCGATCTTGCCGGTCGTGCAGCCGTCGAGTTGCTCGCCAACGACGACACCGCCGACGTGGAACTCATCGCCCATCTCATCGTGCGCGATTCCACGGGTTCGGTCAGCTGACCTCGGAGCGCAGCACCGGCCGACCCGATCCCACCGAACGCTGCACCATCTCGCACACGCGCAGCGTCTCGAGGTTCGATCGACCGTCCACACCCATCGGATCGCCGGTCGTGAGCGCCGAATGGAACGCATCGAGCACACCGTGTTCGCCGGTCGGGGGTCCGGGCGGGATGGGGATCGTCATCGCCTCGGCATTGTGACCCCAGGGCGCGTCGTCCTCACTCGTGACCGCATACCAACTCCATGCGCCCCAATCCGACGCGAACACGCCCTCGGCGGTGTGGAGCGAGTTCGCCACATGGAAGCGACGCACGAGGTTCGACAGGTCGTACACCCATGTCGCTCCGCTCTCGAAGCGCAGGATCGCCGTCACCGCTGCGTCGTCGCGATAGCGGGACCACGGCGCGGAGTGGGTCTGCGCCGAGACCTCGACGATCGGGCCGAGGAAGGACTGCAACACGTCGACGTGATGACAGCCCTGATCCCAGAAGGGCGCGAGCGGATAGTCCTGTTGGCGCGGCGCCGGCCGGAACTTGTGTGCAGTGATGTGCACCAGACCGACCTCGCCGTAGTCGCCGCTCGAGACCGCTGCTGCAACCGCGCGCCAGTCGGGTTGGAAGCGATAGTTCTGTGCCACCACCAGATGCACTCCCGCAGCCTCCGCTTCGGCGACCAGCGACTTCGCCTCCTCCCAGTCGTTGCTCAGACACTTCTCGACCAGGACGTGCTTGCCGGCGGCGAACGCCACTCGCAGGTCGCGGGCATGCAGCTCGACCGGGGTCGAGACGATCACCGCGTCGCACTCGACCGTGTCGAGCGCCGACGACAGATCACTGAACGCGTCGTCCGAACCGAGCGAGGCTGCTGCGAGTTCGTCGGTGAGCCGGCCCGGCTCCCGACCCACGAGTGCCACCGAGGCGAACCGGGGATCGTGGGCGATCAGATCGACGGGCCAGCGTCCACGACCCCTTGCCCCTGCGTGCACGACTCGAATCGGTGTCATCGGCGCGACCTCGGTCTCGTGATGGGGCATCGGTGTTGCCGAACGGCGCCCGGACTGCAAACCTTTGCCATCATGGTGCACGAAGACCGACTGCTGCCACCCGATCCGGGAACCCGGGCCATCGCGCGCCGAATCCATGCCAAGACCCGTGACCTCCCCATCGTGAGTCCGCACGGGCACATCGACGCCGGGATCGCCGCCACCGACAACCCGCTGGGTGATCCCGCCTCGGTGATCGTGACCGCAGACCACTACTTGCTGCGGATGCTCTACAGCCAGGGGGTTCCACTGGAATCCCTCGGGGTCGCATCGCGCACTGGCGAGCCGGTCGAGACCGACGGTCGAACGATCTGGCGCACATTCGCCTCGCACTACGCGCTGTTCCGCGGCACACCGTCGAAGCTCTGGCTCGACCACACGCTGGCCGAGGTGTTCGACATCACCGAGCAGCTCTCCGCTGCGACCGCCGACGCGACCTACGACCGCATGGTCGAGGCACTCGCCTCCGATGCGTTCCGACCTCGAGCCCTCTACGACCGCTTCGGCATCGAGTTGCTCGCAACCACCGACAGCGCCATCGCGTCGCTCGACGAGCATCGCGCCATCGCGGCGAGTGACTGGAACGGTGTCGTCGTACCCACCTTCCGTCCCGATGGCGTCATCGATCCCGATCGGCCCGACTTCGCCGACAACCTCCACGCTCTCGCCGAGTCGACGGGCTGCGACACCAGTTCATGGAGTGGCTACCTCGACGCACTCAGGGCCCGTCGTCGCACGTTCATCGAGCTCGGTGCGACCGCCACCGATCACGGTCCACCGCAGATCACGACCGCGGATCTCTCGCCCTCCGAGGCCGAGGCGCTGTTCCGACGCATCACGAGTGGCGAGGGAACTCCTGCGGAGCACGAACTGTTCCGGGGACAGATGCTGGTCGAGATGGCGGCCATGAGCATCGATGACGGGCTCGTGCTGCAACTACACGCTGGCTCGTCACGCAATCACAATCCCTCGCTCTTCGTGCGCTTCGGTGCCGACGTCGGGGCCGACATCCCCACGTCGATCGACTACGTGCACGCGCTCAG
>CAYVUO010000098.1:0-6998 GCA_964454715.1 uncultured Bifidobacterium sp.
CATGTCGTGCTGCACGAAGAACGCCGGGTTGGAGACGCCCTCGCCAGGGATCTTGAAGTCGTAGTGCAGATAGAACTCGATGTACTCGCGTCCAAGCGTGCCCCTCGGCAGGTCGCGCATGCCGCGGAGGGCGCTTGCGAGTTCGGGATCGTCGATCGCCGTGTCCATGGTGTCGTAGCGGTCACGCACGGTGCTCTCACTGATCTCCTCGCGCCGCAACTGCCACGCGTCACGGAGATGCTCGGCTGCGCGCGCCGACTCATTTCGCGCCATTCCGCGCGCCAGCTTGAGGCCCTCGTCGTCGCCACCGAGCGCGAGCGCGAACCCGTCGACGAGTGCCGCCTGTTCGACAGTCATCGGACTGCGCAACAGCTCGAACGGCACGAGCAACATGCGTAGGCGACGACATGCGATCTCGTCGTCGAACACCTGCGCCACCTCGATCGGTGAGATCGGGTCGAGGGTCCCGAACGAGAGGTCGGGACGTTCCCACACCATCGTCAGTACCAAGTCGAACATCTTGCGCTGCATCTCCGTGCCGCCATCACCGGTGTCGATCGCCGTGCGCAGTACGCGCGCTGCGGGCTCGACCAGGTCGGCTCGGTCATTGAGACTCACGGTCATTCTTCTTCCCCCTGATGCTGGATGCGGATCTCACTGATTGTTTGCTTCGGATGCGGCGACGGTCGATCCACGCATCCGTGAGGACTCACCGTCTCCGAACGGTCACTCCACGTCGATGCGGGCCGGGAATGGTGGATTCGGCGCCGCGATGTTGAACCGGCGACGGATGTCGGAGATGGGCAGATGCGCCATCGCCAGATGATCGACGGCCAGCAGGTCGACGTAGCACTGCTGACCGCGCAGGAGCGCGTCGAGCACGACCTCCATCGCTCCCGGGCGGGCGAGCGTTCCGACCTTCGCCTCGAAGTCGGGGGGTGCGAACGCGCCGTACTCCATGATCCCGAGCACGCCGAGGAGGTAGGCCCAGTGATCGTCGTCCTCGCACGCCCCCAGGAGGAATGCGCCGAGCGCGATCTCCTCGTGCGCCTTCGGGCCACAACCGGCGATCAGGTGGCACATGTCGTGACCCACGAAGAACCCGGGCACACCCGGTTCCTCGCCGGGAAGGGCGAAACCGTTCTCGCGGTAGAACTCCACGTACTCGCGGCCCAACGTGCCGCGCGGCAGATCTCGCAGCGCCAGCACCTTCTCCACCAGTGCCGGTTCTGCAGCCTCGGTCGCGCCGTAGGCGTCGCGCAACGAGGCCTCGGTCATCGCCGAGACCGCTCCGCCCCATGCCCGGTAGAGGTCATCGCTGATCTCGAGCAGTTTGGTCTCGACCATCTGGCGAGCCTGCGCCAGCCCGGGGTCTCCCTGATCGCCGCCGAGCGCGTCGACATGGGACTCGACGAGCGCCAACTGCTCGTCGGTCAGCGGGTGGCGACAGAGCATGAACAGCACGAGGAACATGCGCACGCGGCGTCGAAGGGTGATGGTGTCGAACAGCGTCGCCGACTCGGTGGGCCCGATCGGGTCGAGCGCATCGAGGTCGAGACCCTCGATGCCGAACACCATGCGAGCGACGTCGGCCAGCATGCCCCGCTGTTGCGGAGTACCACCGTCGCCGGTGTCGATGGCGGTGCGGATGAGTCGAAGGAGTGGGAGCGCCAATTCGTCTCGCCCGTCGAGGGTGATCGTCATGGCTCGGGATCGTAGGACACTGGCCGAACGAGTGGGGCCCGGCACTCGCGTGCCGGGCCCGTCAGTTCTGGTGGAGGTGAGGAGAATCGAACTCCCGACCTCTACGTTGCGAACGTAGCGCTCTAGCCAACTGAGCTACACCCCCAGAGGAGCCGTCAATGTAACCGAGAGCAGCAGCGCTCTCGAAGCCCGGCCTCAACCACCGACGGCGAAGCGAGTCGCGTCGTCCCCGTCGGTCGCGGTCGCAGCCTGCGATGGGGTGGCGAAGTGCCGACCGGCCGGCATGCGCCGCACCTTCTGGCGCTGCTCGAGACGACGCTTCTGGAAGTTGGCCAGGAGCACGACATAGGCGCCGGTGAGGAGCAGGCTCAGCACGAACAGCGTCGTCATCGCGCCGCCGAAGGCCATGGCCCCGAGCGCAGTGACGATCGTGGTTCCCCCCAGACCGAACAGGATGTTGCGGCGGCGCTGCTTCTCGACGCTGAGACGGGGGCGATGCGGAGCGAAGTAGGCGCCACCCCGCAGGGGTGCGACTCCCGGTGCGACCCGCGCCTCGGACACCCCGCCGGGAACGGCCCGCTTGAGCGTCGACAGATGCGTCGAGAACGACGAGATCGAGTTGGCTCGGCGATGCGAGGTACGGGAGCGGACCCACGACAGCAGGTACACGGCCCACACCACGGCGAGGATGAAGAGGACGACGACAGTCAAGGGAAGAGGGCCTTCCAGAGCGAACGGAACGTTACGGTTCTACTACGAACCGGTGCCGGGGCTCCACCGGCCGCGGTAGCCGAACGGTTGCCGGGAGGTCGCTGGAGCAGCGTTCTCCCTGTTCAGGGGCCCACCACGCCCACAGCGTGACATCGGTCAGTCGAGGGCGGGACGCCCGGTGAAGTCGCCGTCGAGCACGTCGGCCCCGAGGGTCGGATCATCCTCCCGGCGGTAGGTGCCCGAGCGGCCACCGGTCTTCTCCCACAGCGCCACCTCGCCGATCACCATCGACCGATCGGACGACTTGCACATGTCGTAGATGGTGAGCGCGGCGACGGTGCAGGCGGTGAGCGCCTCCATCTCGACGCCGGTGCGCTCGACGGTGTCGACCTGGGCCTCCACCTCGATGAAGGTGTCCTCGATCCGGAAGTTCACGAACACCGAACCCACCATCAACGGATGGCAGAGCGGGATGAGGTCCGAGGTGCGCTTGGCCGCCTGGATGCCCGCCACCCGGGCCACGGCGAGCACGTCGCCCTTGGTGATCGCGCCACGGGCGACGAGGCCAGCGGTCTCGGCATTCATGTGCACCCGCCCGCGGGCGATGGCCCGGCGGTGCGTGGCCTCCTTGGGCGTGACGTCGACCATGCGGGCCCGACCCAGTGGGTCGAGGTGCGTGAGACCGCGATCGGACATGGACCAAGTCTAGGGGCGGGGGCAGACTGGCCCCATGACGACCACCGAGGGCCGGATCGAACTGGTCATGGGCGGCATCGCCACCGACATCGACGACGACGACTGGTCCGGCGAAGCTCGCTACTTCGAGTACTCGCGGGCCGCCAACCCCGTGGGCTCGGGCCGCATCCCGCCCGTGGCGATGGAGCGGTTCCCCGCGAGCCGCCATCGGGACATCACCACCGGCGTGCTGCCGTTCGACCTCTCCGACGCGCTCGCCATCACGGCCGGCCCCGCTACCTCACCCGCACTGCTGGTTTCGTTCGTTCGCATCGGCCCCGGCGAGACCATCGATACCGCACCGCTGGCGACGTCCGAGCTCTACTACGTCATCGACGGCACAGGAACGTCGACGATCGACGGTCGCGAACTGCACTGGTCGAAGGGCGACTTCTTCGTATTGCCCGCGAACTGCCGCACTGCACATCGCGCCCACGAACAATCGACGCTCTACTGGGTCACCGACGAACCGCTCCTGCGTCACCTGGGCGTCGCTCCGACCGAGCAACGATTCGCGCCGACGCGCTTCCCCGCGGCGCGCGTGCGGGCCGAGCTCGACGATGTCGAGCACTCACCGCGTGCCACCGATCGCAATCGCTTGTCGATCCTGCTCAACACCACCCAGAACGACCTGACCCAGACCGTCACGCACACGCTGTGGGCGATGTACGGATTGCTGCCCGTCGACGCCGTGCAACGACCGCACCGCCACCAGTCCGTTGCGCTCGATCTCGTGGGCGACTGCGCGCCGGGGTGCTACACGCTCGTCGGGCGCTCGATCGACGAGGCCGGCGACATCATCGACCCCGTCCGTGTCGACTGGGAACCGCACTCCGCCTTCGTCACGCCGCCCGGGCTCTGGCACGCGCACGTGAACGAGTCGGGCGCGCCAGCCTGGATCATCCCCATCCAGGATGCGGGGCTGCACACCTACCTGCGGTCGCTCGACATCCGGTTCGCACCGCCGGCCCGGGGCTGACCTCCCGCCGGGTGGCGAGACCACACGAGATTCAGTCCCGGCGGAACACGTCGAACGAGCCGAGCACCGCCCGCGAGTCCTTGCGCCGTTCGGTGAGGAACCATTCACCGTCGATGCGCACCCATCGGTCGTGGTACTCGCCGAGGGTGGAGAAGGTGACCGTCGATCGATCGCCCACACCGAGGTGCATGTCGCTCACGTAGCACGACGACGTCGCGGAATCACCGGACACCTCGACCACGATGTTGCCGAGCAGATGCTGCGTGGGGCCGCACACATCGAGGAACTCCCGGATCGACTCGATGACGCGATCGGCCCCGACCTCGGGGCCGCGACCGAACTCGGCGACGGCATCGTCGACGAGGATCGTGCGCATCGTCGACCAGTCACGGGCATCCATGCACCGGGCGATGGCGATCAGTCGACGAGCGATGTCCCGCTCGGCGCGCAGTTCGGCCAGTTCGGCACGCAGCGACTGTTCGTCGGACATCGACCGATCCTGCCACCATCACGGCTTGGGCGACGGCGCCCTCAGACGTGACGGCGCCTCAGCCGAACAGGTGGCCGAGGTAGGTGATCACGCCCACGACACCAGCGAGACCGAGGCCCACGAGCGCCCCACGCCACGTCAACGTCTCGGGCCATGGCTCAGCCAAGGGATGCGGCCGGCCCTCGTGAGGCACATTGTCCACAATTCCTACTGACATGGTGGTGATTCTGCCCCAGCCGATCGTCCCCGTCAACCCCTCATCAGCGGGAGAGGTCGCCGAACCCCCGGAACTGGGTCTGGTCGTGACCGCCTCGGTACCAGCGGAACGGCAGCACATCGAGCAGCTCGACGAATGCCAGCACGTTGACGTCCCAGGTGAGCGTTTGGGTGCGAGCGGCGCGAAGGGCCACGACATCGCGCACGGCGTCGGCCAGTGGCGCCACGAGTTCGCGCGGGCACATCCAGGTCGATCCGGCGAAGCGCCAATGGATCCGCGAGTCGTCGACTGGCATCAACGGCCACTCCCCCGGCGCGGTGACGGCGTCGACGGCGACCTGTTCGATGGTGTCGAGGTAGCGGCGCACCACGTCGACAGTGACCCCGCTCTGCTTGAGCACCGAGTACTCGACCCACGCGAACACATCGACGTCGGGATGCTGTTCGGCGGCGAGGCGCATCCACTCGAAGCGCTGCAGCAGCACGATGTCGGAGATGAGCGCATCGTGCGGGTCGGCATAGCGATCACTCGGCGGATCCGGGTCGGATGCTCGCAGATCGGGGTAGGCATCGAGGAAGCGCTGTGCCCAGCAGTCAGACAACGACCAACCCTCGTCGAACGCGACGATGCGCGGACCGAGACCGTCCTTCAACTGTTCACCCAGCGAGCGGAACGCCGACTGGTCGAGATGTCGTGCCGGGAACGCATCGGTGACGAATCCCGTGACCGCCATGACCGTCTGCGCCACCTGTCGGCGAGCCAGGACGGTGAGCCCGTTGTTGTTCGTGTGATGTTCGAGGACGAACCACGAGTGATCGCCATCGAGGAACTCGACGATCGCCGAACCGAGACCTCGTGAGACCCCATCCTCACCCACCACTCCGAACGTCTCGGTGTCGTGCAGCACGAGGTACTTGCGAGTGAACGGGGCGAAGCGTCGAAGTTCGGCGAGCAACTGGTCGTGCACGTGCCAGGTGTCGATGAAGGTGAGATCGACGGGTTCGACCTCGACGTCGAGCGTGTTGCACTGCAGGAACCGGAAACGCGTGCCCGACTCCGCTGCGGCCCGTTCGACCAGATCGAGATCACCGCCGAGCGTCGACGGATGCACGAGGTCGACCGAGGTGAGCGACTGCAAACCCGACGAGAGCAGCGCCCACGTGCTCACGATGGCGTGGACACCGAGCTCGTAGGCCGATTCGCACTCGTCGGCGAGGGCACGGATGCGAGGGAGGTGCTCGTGGATGGTCCAGGCCCATCCGGTCGAATCCGCGCAGCACGCCTCGTACTGCGACTGCGCGATCGACATCAGCCGCCGATCTGACTCATCGATCGCGACGGGCGGATGAAGTGCACCTGGTTGATCTGATGCCCCGCCCACTTGGCGCCGACCTCGGCGGTGATGGCGGCGGCGAGGGCGTCGTCATCGGCTCCGTCGCGCAGCAGTGTGCGCAGGTCGAGTTCACGGGTGGCGAAGAGACAATGACGCAGATTGCCCTCGGCGGTGAGACGTACGCGATCGCATGAGTCGCAGAACGCCTCGGTGACGCTCGGAATCACGCCGAACTCTCCGCGACCGTCGAGATAGCGCCAACGATCAGCCGGTTCACTTCCCCGCTGACCGACGGGTTCGAGGGGATGCACGGCGGAGATCGCAGCGACGATCTCAGCCTTCGTGACGACCTGTTCGTTGGTCCATGCACCTTGCGCATCGAGCGGCATGAACTCGATGAAGCGCACGGTGACCCCACGCTCGCGACCGAAGTCGGCGAAGTCGACGATCTCGTCGTCATTGACCCCTCGCATGACGACGCAGTTGATCTTCACCGGCCATAGCCCACTCTCGAGTGCGGCCTCGATGCCGTCGAGCACGCGATCGAGATCATCACGACGGGTGATCTGCTCGAAACGATCACGACGGAGCGAATCGAGCGAGATGTTGATGCGGGTGAGCCCGGCGGCGACGAGATCGGGGGCCAGCGACCGCAATGTCGTGCCATTGGTGGTGAGCGACAGATCGACACCGAGCGGGGCGAGCATGGCGATGAGCGCCGGCAGGCCCGCACGCACAGTTGGTTCACCACCGGTGAGACGGATGCCGTCGAAGCCGAAGCGCTCGACGCACACGCGTGCCACGCGGGCGAGCTCCTCGTAGGTGAGCA
>CAYVUO010000098.1:7008-7851 GCA_964454715.1 uncultured Bifidobacterium sp.
GTCCATCCATTCGAGACCCTCGGCCGGCATGCAGTAGGTGCACCGGAAGTTGCAGCGATCGGTGACCGAGATGCGCAGATCGCGATGCACGCGGCCGAAGCCGTCGACGAGAGGGGTCACCGCTGCCATGGGCGCAGGCTAGGGGTGCAGCAGGCGCACGCGCACGGTGGCACCGGGTTCGACCGTGGGGCCATCGGGCAGCTCGGCCAGCGCATCGGCTGCAGCCATGGCCGCCATGTGGTGCGAGCCCTGGGCGCCGGACGATCGCACTCGGTATGAACCGCTGTCGGCATCCCACACGCACCGCACCCGGGCGAAGTGGGTCTTGCCATCGGGGCGACGGCGCAGCGGCTCGTCGACGAGGGCCGACACGCTCGGGCCGTCGAGTTCACCATCCGAGTGACCGGACCAGCGACGAAGACCGGGACGACAGAACAGCTCGTAACTCACCATCGACGAGACCGGATTGCCGGGAAGGCCGAACAGGGGCACACGGGTGCCGTCCGCGCGCGCAATCGTGCCGAAGGCAAGGGGCTTGGCCGGCTTGATGGCGATCTGCATCCAACGCATGTCGCCGATGCGATCGAGCACCGACTTCACGTAGTCGAAGTCGCCCATGCTCACGCCGCCGGTGGTGACGATGGCGTCACAGCGCTCGACGCCGTCGCGCATCGCCGCTTCGATCACCGACTCGTCATCGCGTGCGAGGCCGAGGTCGACGGCCTCGTAGCCATGGGACTCGAGCAGCATGCGAAGCGTGAGTCGATTGGAGTCGCGGATCTGCCCCGGGGCGAGCGGAGAGCCGCACGAGTTGCGGATCCGCATCACCGGCCCGCGCGGCAA
>CAYVUO010000099.1:0-1723 GCA_964454715.1 uncultured Bifidobacterium sp.
ACGGCACGGTCATGGACGAGAACGGGTTCAGCGTGCTCGGCGGTGACGCCGAGGCCATCTCTGCTCGCATGACCGACTCCTGGCGCAGCGGGCTCGATCTCGCTGAGGTGCTGCGCGTGGCCGTGGCTGCGTTGGCCGGGCCCGATCGCACGATCGATGCCGAAGACCTCGAAGTCGCAGTGCTGGAACGCACCGCCGAACGCCGGGCGTTCCGCCGACTCGATCGGGCCGAGCTCCCGGGACTGCTGACTGCCTGAGAGCCACCTCCCATGCGGTTCCGCCGATAGCGTGCCGGCATGGAGCGGAGGATCTCCGGGCTCGAGCACGAGTACGGCGTCACCTGCACCCTCCGCGGTCAGCGTCGACTCAGTCCCGACGAGGTCGCTCGCTATCTCTTCCGTCGAGTCGTCTCGTGGGGACGCTCATCCAACGTGTTCCTCCAGAACGGCGCCCGGCTCTACCTCGACGTCGGATCGCATCCCGAGTACGCGACGCCCGAATGCGATTCGATCCACGACCTCGTGGTGCACGACAAGGCAGGGGAGCGGATCCTCGAGCAGTTGCTCCTCGGCGCCGAGCAGCGCCTCGCCGAGGAGGGCATCCAGGGCGACATCTATCTGTTCAAGAACAACACCGACTCCGCCGGCAACTCCTACGGCTGTCATGAGAACTACCTCACCGGCCGCGAGGACGAGTTCTCCCGCTACGCCGAGGTGCTGATCCCGTTCCTCGTCTCCCGTCAGATCTATGCCGGGGCGGGGAAGATCCTGCAGACCGCTCGTGGCGCCATGTTCTGCATCTCCCAGCGTGCCGAACACATCTGGGAGGGCGTGTCGTCGGCCACGACCCGCAGCCGTCCCATCATCAACACACGCGACGAACCCCATGCCGACGCCGATCGATATCGCAGGCTGCACGTCATCGTCGGCGATTCCAACATGAGCGAGTACGCGACCTTCCTCAAGGTCGGCGCCACTTCACTGCTGCTGCGCATGCTCGAGGAGCCCAACGTCGTACTGCGTGACATGACGCTCGAGAACCCCATCCGCGCCATCCGCGAGATCAGCCACGACATCACCTGCACCCGACGGGTGCGGTTGGCCAACGGTCGCGAGGCTTCCGCGCTCGAGATCCAGAGCGAGTACCTCAACCGAGCACTGCGCTCCGCCGAGCATCCAGATCTCTCACCGCTCGAGAAGCAGGCATTGATGATGTGGGAGACGGCACTCACCCAGATCGAACAGGATCCGCTCGGTCAACGACGCGAGGCCGATTGGGTGATCAAGTACCACCTCGTCGAGGCCTACCGCGAGCGACACGGCCTCGCCCTCACCGACCCGCGAGCCGCATTGGTCGATCTCCAGTACCACGACCTCAACCGCAGTCGCAGCCTCTTCTACAAGTTGCAGGATCGCGGCATGGTCGAGCGGATGTGCGACGACACCGAGATCGACGAGGCGGTCGACGTGCCACCCCAGACCACCCGGGCTCGCCTGCGGGGGGAGTTCGTCCGCAGGGCCAAGGAGCGCAAGCGCGATTACACCGTCGACTGGGTGCACCTGAAGCTCAACGACCAGGCCCAACGCACCGTCCTGTGCAAGGACCCGTTCGCCTTCGCCGACGAGCGGGTCGAGCGCCTGATCGAGTCCCTCTAGAGGAGGCCCCGTGCCGACGTTCCGCACTGCCTCGGTCACCGGCGTCCGCTCGGAGCGGCCGGGCCTTC
>CAYVUO010000099.1:1733-7593 GCA_964454715.1 uncultured Bifidobacterium sp.
CACCTGAAGCTCAACGACCAGGCCCAACGCACCGTCCTGTGCAAGGACCCGTTCCGTTCCCATGATGAACGGGTGGAGAAGCTCATTGCGTCGCTCTGATGGCGGGGATCGACTGACGACCATGACCGAGGAACCCACGAAGTCCGAACCCAAGAAGGTGAAGTTCGAGCGCCAGATGAATCTGCTCGCGCTCCTGCTCGAGTCGCCTCGTGGCGTCACTCGCAGCGATGTCATGCACGAGATGAGGGGTGCCTACTCGACCGAACCCGAGGCGGCGCGGCGAACGTTCGAGCGGGACAAGGACGATCTGCTCCGTCTCGGAGTACCCATCGAGCGAGTCGGTGGCACGTCGAACGAGGACTTCGCCTACACCGTGAGACGCGAGAAGTACGACCAGCCCGATCCCGGATTCGAACCCGACGAACTCGCGGCGTTGCGCCTCGCGCTCGAAACCGTGCGGATCGGGTCGTCGAACGACGACATCGCACGTGCGATGTGGCGTCTCGGCGGCATCGTCGACCCTGACGACGGCGTCGATGCCGATGAGATCATCGGCGCCGCGGCATCAGACCGCATGAGCATCCCGGAGTTCGAATCGCTCCGCCCCCTGTCACGGGCCGCAGTCGACCGGGCCGTGGTCTCCTTCGCGTACGACGCCGGGGACGGCATCGAGGAGCGCAGGATCGAGCCGTGGACACTCTCACTCGCTCGTGGACGCTGGTACGTACGCGGTCACGACCTCGACCGGGACGCGCCTCGGCTGTTCCGGCTCGACCGCATCATCGGTTCGGTGAGCTCCGAGGGTCCCGGTTCGGCGACCGCGCCCCGATCGAGCGAACAGGTCGCGGTCCGCGAGCCCTGGAACCTGGCCCAGACCGAGCAGGAGACCGTCCGTCTGTGGGTCGAAGATTCGAGCGTCGAGCTCATGCGGCGGCACCTGCCCGACAGCACCGAGGAGAGATCCGACGGGGGCGTCGTGTTCACCTTCGGCGCCACATGGCGTCCCGGTCTGCGCCAGTTCGTGCTCGAACGACTCGATCATGTCGTGGTGCTCGAGCCCGCCTCGTTCCGCGCCGAGATCGTCGAATGGCTCACCGCAGTGAAGGAGGCACGATGAGCTCCGACACCGCGGGCGATCGCATCGAGCGGATGCTCGCCATCGTCCCCTGGGTGGCCCAGCAGCCGAACGGCACGGCGTCGATCGACGAAGTATGCGAGCGCTTCACCATCGATCGTGAACGACTCGTCGATCTGCTCGAGACGGTCGCGTGCACCGGCCTGCCGCCCTACGACCCGGGCACACTCGTCGAAGCGATCGTCGACGCCGACTCGGTCACCGTCTTCCTCCCTGCGCATCTCAGCAGACCGCTCCACCTCACCGCTGAACAATCGTTCGCGTTGCTCACCGCGTGTGAGGCGCTCCTCGCCGCACCTGGGGCACAGGGCGACTCGCCGTTGCGACGAGCCCATGGCAAGTTGCTCGCTGCCGCCGGCCATGCGCGCGTCGACGTCGGCATCGGCGTCGTCGCCGCTCCCGAAGACCTCACGCAGATCGTGCGCACTGCGATCGGCGATCACGACTCGATCGACATCGACTACCACAGCGCGTCCTCCGATTCGCACCGTGTACGACGAGTCGACCCCTACGCCCTCGTCGAGCACCACGGATGGTGGTACCTACAGGCTCGCGACCACGACGCCGATGCCGTTCGCGCGTTCCGGCTCGACCGCATCGTCTCAGCGACTCGGAGCAACGCATCGTTCACCGCGCCGTCGCCCTTGCCCGAGTTCTCGCTGTTCAGTTCCGATTCGTCGACGTCACTCATGTCGTTGCGAGTTCGCCCCTCAGCCGCGCGTTGGGTGCCAGAGCACTACCCATGTGAAGGCACCGAGTTGCAACCCGACGGTGATGCCGTACTCACCATCGGATTCGCGAATCGGCGCGCGCTGGAACGGCTGGTACTCCTGCTCGGTCCCGAACTCGTCTCGATGGACGGGGATCCTTCGCTCATCGATGCCGGGCGCGAGGCTGCAGCGCGGATCCTCGCGAGGTACCACTGACGGCCCACGGCTAGGGTGACGACCCACGCCGATGGAAGGATCCCGAGTGACCAGTTCAGTGCCGGGCGACGACGAGTCGATTCCCGAGGTGGCTGCCGCTCCTTCGTCGTCCACTCCCGTCACCGCGGGACGGGCCAAGCGGGGTCGCCGTCGACGCCGCCTGCTCGAGCAGTGGTTCGGCCCGCGTGGGGCGAGCGTCGTCGAGTGGCTGGCCGTGATCGTCGGTGCCGTGGGGCTCGCGCTCATCGTGAAGGTCTTCCTGCTCCAGGCCTTCTACATCCCTTCGCTGTCGATGTACCCGACACTCCACGAGGGCGATCGCGTGCTCGTCAACAAGATGAGCTACAAGCTCCACGACGTGAACCGCGGCGACATCATCGTGTTCGAGCGGCCTGCGTCGGAGTCGTCGAGCAACATCCCTGATCTCATCAAGCGGGTGGTCGGACTTCCCGGTGACAAGGTGTCGTTCGAGAACGGTGCGGTCTACATCGACGGCCAGCGTCTCGACGAGTCCTACCTGCCCGATGGAACCACGACGACGAGTGCGAACGCTCCCAACAAGTGCCTGCCGGCGGATCCCTGTGTCGTACCCGACGGCACCGTGTGGGTGATGGGCGACAACCGTGGCGACTCGAAGGACAGTCGCTACTTCGGTCCGATCCCACAGAGTTCGATCGTGGGCCGTGCCTTCATCACGGTGTGGCCCTTCAATCGATTCCGTCTGCTCTGAGCCCCGATCCGTCGATGCGCGCCAGTGCGTCGACCATGCGATCGACGTGGTCGCTGTAGATGCCATCGATGCCCGAGTCGAGGAGTTCGTCGAGCATCCGTTCGTGTTGCGCATCCCACCCGAAGGCCAGGAGACCGAAACGGTGGACCAGAGCGATCAACCCGCCGGTCCAGTCGGTGTGGTGGAGGTTGATGACCTCGACCCCCAGTGCGGCCGAGCGAGCCACATGGATCTCGGGGCCCGACTCGAATCGTTGGGCCCTGGTCGACTCGACGAGATGCGCAGCGCTCGACAGGGCCCGCCAGGAGCACAGCAGGTCGCGATCGGGGTGGCAGAGCCAGAGGCGCTCCTCGGCGCCGGCGTCGCGGGCGCAGGCGATCACCTCGGCCGCAGCGGCGTCGTCCTTGAGATCGAGGGACAGATCGACCGAGGCTCCGAACCGCCCATAGAACTCACGCAGGGTGGGGATGTGGCTCGGCAGTTCGTCCCGACCGAGCGATCCGATGGCTCGGCGACGTGGGCGTCGTCCCACGACTCCGTCATGGTCGAGGACCGCGACTCCGTCGGCGGTGAGCCACACGTCGCTCTCGATCCCGGTCGCTCCGAGGCGAGCGGCCAGCTCGAAGGCCTCCATCGTGTTCTCGGGCGCGTGGGCCCGCGCACCGCGGTGGGCGAATCCGATGGGTGGGCGCATGGACGGCAGGCGGGTCACGGTCCCAGCATGGCCGACCAGCGGCGCGGAAGGTGCATGGGGCCGGACAAGTAGGCTTGGCCCATGTTCAACGTTGGTGGTGGCGAGATCATCGTCGTTCTGCTGCTCGCGTTGTTGCTGCTCGGGCCCGACCGACTGCCGCAGGCGGCCCGCAAGGTGGGTCGAGCCCTCCATGAACTCCGGAGGATGACCTCGGGGTTCGAGGAGGAGATGCGCAAGGCCATCGATGTCGACCTCGGCAATGGAACTCGTGACCAGGCGCTCGATCGCACCACGGAGGGTCCGACCCTCGTGCCACCGACCGCCACCGCTCCGACCACCCCTGCTCGGCCCGCTCCCACGACGATGGGGCCGTCACCGTTCGTCGGTGACCTCTCGGCGCCCGCCGATGGCGCCAGCGACGCGTGAGTGATGCAGCGCCGGCTGCGGCCGGCCACATGACCATCTGGGAACATCTCGCCGAACTGCGGTCGCGGCTGTTCAAGATGGCGCTCGCCGTGGCTGTGGGAGCCCTCATCGGTTGGTTCCTGTACCCGTACGTCCTGCAGTTGCTGAAGCACCCGTTCGACGAGGTGCAGCCGGGTCAGCCATTCATCGCCACGGCACCGCTCCAAGCCTTCAGTCTTCGACTCAAGATGGCGGGCTACATCGGCATCGCTGTCGCGATGCCAGTGTTGATCTGGCAGGTCTGGCGCTTCGTGACACCCGGTCTGTACCCCCACGAGAAGAAGTACGCCGTGCCGTTCACCGTGAGCGCACTCATCCTGTTCGTGCTCGGAGCCGCTCTCGCCTACGTGGTCCTCAATCCGACACTCGAGTTCCTCACCACGATCGGTGGTTCGGACATCGAGCCCTTCTACACGGCTGACAGTTACGTCACGCTCATCGTGTGGATGATGCTGGCCTTCGGGGTCGGATTCGAGTTCCCGGTGCTCCTCGTGGCCCTGCAGATGATCGGTGTGCTCACGCCGAAGCGGCTCCTCGGTTGGTGGCGACAGGCGATCGTCGTCGTGGCGCTCATCGCTGCGCTCATCACTCCCAGCGGCGATCCGATCTCCATGATCGCGCTCGCGGTACCGATGGTGGTCCTGTACTTCGTGTCGATCCTGATCGGCTGGGTCATCTCGTTGTTCCGCCGTCGTGGAGCGCGCAAGCGGACCGCCGCCGAGACCGAGGACACCGACGTCGATGCCACCGTCGGGGACTGAACATCACGAGTCACACCGGTTCGAGTTCGACCAGTTCCAACTCGACGCCATGGCAGCGGTCGACCGCGGTGAGTCGGTCCTCGTGTCGGCGCCGACCGGGAGTGGCAAGACGGTCGTCGCCGAACACGCCGTCGCCCGTGCGATCGAGTCGGGCCGACGGGCGTTCTACACCACACCGATCAAGGCCCTCTCGAACCAGAAGTACCACGATCTCGCGGCCCTTCTCGGAGCGGAGTCCGTCGGTCTCCTCACCGGCGACGTAGCGATCAATGGAGCCGCCCCGGTCGTCGTCATGACGACCGAGGTGTTGCGCAACATGATCTATTCGCGATCCGACGCGCTCGACGCGCTCGATTGGGTCGTACTCGATGAGGTGCACTACCTGCAGGACGCCTACCGGGGATCGGTGTGGGAGGAGGTCATCATCCACCTGCCGCTCCATGTGCGTCTCGTGTGCCTCTCGGCCACCGTCTCCAACGCCGACGAGCTGGCCGGTTGGATCTCCTCGGTGCGCGGACCGACTTCCGTCGTCACCGAGGATCGGCGTCCCGTCACGCTCGACAACTGGTATCTCGCCGCGGATCGCAGGGGAGACGGGTTGGTGCTCGTCCCGACCCTGGTCGATGGTCGCCCGAATCCCGATGGCTCTCGGCTCGACATCGACCCGCGGGAGGGATCACGTCATTCGAGCGGCCGCACGAGACGTCGGTTCGCCACTCCCGATCGCGTCGAGGTCGTCGAACTGCTCGCCGATCGCTCGATGCTCCCGGCGATCCACTTCATCTTCAGCCGTGCCGCGTGCGACGACGCCGTCCGCGCGTGCACCCGCGCCGGTCTGCGATTGACGACGGCGGAGGAGCGGCTGCGCATCCGCGAGATCGTCGATGAGCACGTCTCGACGCTCACCGATGCCGATCTGGACATCCTCGGGTTCGAGTCGTGGGCCGAGTCGCTCGAGTGTGGCATCGCCAGTCATCACGCGGGGCTCGTACCTCCGTTCAAGGAAGCTGTGGAGCGCTGCTTCATCGAGGGACTGGTGAAGGTCGTGTTCGCGACCGAGACGCTGGCACTCGGTGTCAACATGCCGGCTCGAACCGTGGTGATCGAGAAGCTCACCAAGTTCACCGGGGAGCGCCATGAGTTCCTCAC
>CAYVUO010000100.1:0-3311 GCA_964454715.1 uncultured Bifidobacterium sp.
GCTCCGGGACCTCGACGGCATCGTCATCCCCGGTGGTTTCGGTGAGCGCGGCGTCGAGGGCAAGATCCTCGCCGCACAGTTCGCACGTGAGAACGACCTCCCATGTCTCGGGCTGTGTCTCGGCATGCAGGTCATGACCATCGAATACGCCCGCCACGTGCTCGGCATGGAGGGCGCGCATTCGAGCGAGTTCAATCCCACCACGCCGTTCCCGGTGATCGATCTCATGGAGACGCAGCGAGACGTCACCGACAAGGGCGGCACGATGCGTCTCGGCGCCTATGTGGCCAAGCTCGAGCCGGGCTCGCAGGTGCACGCGATCTACGGCGAGGAGGTCGTGTCGGAACGACATCGCCATCGTTACGAGTTCAACCCCCGATTCCGAACTCGATTCGACGAGTCCGACTTCGTGTGTTCGGGCACCTCACCCGATGGTCGACTGGTGGAGTTCATCGAGCTCCGCAACCATCCGTTCTGGATCGGCACGCAGGCCCATCCCGAGTTCAAGAGTCGTCCCGATCGTCCCGGCCCGTTGTTCCGCGACTTCATCGGCGCGGCACTGGCCCGGTCCGAGGGACGCAATCCCCACCTGCCCGACCTCGACGTCCCGTCGGCACAAGCGACGGCGTGACCGGCTCGTTCGAGCACCTGGGCGACGACCTCGTCCACCAGGGACACATCATCTCGCTCGTCACCGGGCACTACCGCGCGCCCGATGGAGTGGAGTTCACCCGCGATGTCGTGCGCCACCCCGGCGCCGTGTCGGTCGTGCCCCTGCACTCCGATGGCACGGTGACGATGGTGCGGCAGTACCGCGCCGCACTCGATGTCGAACTGCTCGAGATCCCCGCCGGCAAGCGCGATGTGCCCGACGAGCCGCCCGCCACCACCGCTGCCCGCGAATTGGCCGAGGAGGTCGGTTATCGCGCAGGATCGCTCGAACTCCTCGCCGAGTTCGTCAACTCCGCGGGCTTCACCGACGAACACTCGTGGGTGTTCCTCGCCCGCGATCTCACCGAGGTCGAACTCGATCGTCAGGGCATCGAGGAGGACCATCTCCGGGTCGAGCGCATCGCGCTCACCGACGTGCACGCGATGATCGCTGACGCGCGTCTCATCGACGCCAAGTCGATCATCGGGCTCCTGCTCGCGATCGAGCGCGTCGCGGATGGCTGAGATCTCGCTCCCGCTCGACGCCGAGGACTTCCTCATCTGGCTCGCCGCCGAGAAGGGACGTTCGGCCAACACTCTGAACGCGTACCGCCGCGACCTCGGCAACTACGTCACTTGGCTGGCCGACAACGGTCGCTCCCTCGACGACGTGGGCCCCGCCGACATCGATGCCTATGTGGCGTCGATGCGATCCCGGGGCCTTGCGCCATCGACGATCAAGCGGGCGACGGTCGCGGTTCGTTCATTGCATCGCTTCCGTTCCGATGAGGGCATGGCCGATGTCGATCCATCGGCGGCGGTCGAGACGCCGCGAGTGCCCGCCGGTCTGCCGAAGGCGCTCACCGAGGAGGAGATCGGTCGACTGCTCGAGGCGGTACAGGGCGATGAACCCCTCATGCGTCGCGATCGCGCCGTACTCGAGGTGCTCTACGGCACCGGTGCCCGCATCAGCGAGGTGTGTTCGCTCTCGCTCGGCGACGTCGACCTCGATGCCGGTCTGCTGCGCCTGTTCGGCAAGGGAGCGAAGGAACGCGTGGTGCCGCTCGGTCGTTTCGCCCGACTCGCTCTTGCGGCGTGGCTGGCTCCCGACGCACGGGGAGTGATCGCGCCGGAGCAGTTCGCCCGAAGGGGCGATGCCGAAGCCGTGTTCCTCAACACACGGGGCGGACGTCTGAGTCGTCAGGGTGCGTGGGGCATCGTCAACAAGTACGGCATTCGGGCCGGGCTCGACGGTCGGCTCACCCCGCATGTGCTTCGGCATTCGTGTGCCACGCACATGCTCGACCACGGCGCCGACATCAGGGCGGTCCAGGAATTGCTGGGCCACGCCTCGATCGCAACGACGCAGGTGTACACGATGGTCTCCAACGAACGACTGTTCGCCGTCTACGACGAGGCACACCCGCGGGCGCGTGCGAGTCGCCGCTAGCCTCGCAGCCATGTCCGACGGAACATTCGACCCCACCCAGCAGCGCGAAGCGCTCGACGCCGAGCAGGATCGCGTCGCCCATCAGCTCGACGAGGTGGCGGCCGATCTCGGTGAGCTCGGGGCCGACAGCAACGTCCAGATGGCCGACGTGTCGCAGAACACCGCCGAGCAGGACGAACAGCGTGAGCTCGCTGCCGCTCTGCGTCGTCAGCTCGACGACATCGAGATCGCGCTGACGCGTCTCGACGAGGGCACCTACGGTACGTGCGAGCAGTGCGGTGCCGAGATCCCCGAGGAGCGTCTCGAAGCATTCCCGGCCGCTCGGTACTGCGTCGATCACACGATCTGAGTGGGCGGCTACGCACATCTCGCCCGCCGGTTCATCGGGAGTCTTCGTCCCGGTGGTCCGAGTCCGATCGATGTCGCGTGGGTCAATTCCGTCCTGAGCGATGGTGAGCGCCCCATCTGGTCGGCGATGAGCGGTCCCGACCGACGGCACTCGGTGGTCGTCGCCCGCGAGGTCGACCGTCGATTGGGTGGCGCCGAGCGGGCGGTGCTCGCGGCTGCGCTCCTGCACGACTCGGGGAAGACGGTGAGTGGGCTTCGCACCCCCAGCAGGGTGGCCGCCACGGTGATGCTGCGTGTCGGTCGGCCCGACGTTGCCGTCCTCGCCGAGCGAGCGGAGCTCGGTGGATGGCGGGGGAGGGTCGCCCGCTATGCGCTGCATCCCGAGCTCGGTGCCCGACGGCTCGAGGAGGCCGGGAGCGACCCGATCACGATCGCCTGGGCCCGCGAGCACCATCTCCCCGCCGCGGCTTGCACGATCGATGAGCGCATCGCCGGGGTGCTGCGCGCCGCCGACGACGACTGAATGCGCTGAGGGCAAGGGATCGCAGCGGTGCCACCGATCCGGTGGGCGCCCCGTCTACCCTCGTCGGGGTCCGCGAACCCCCCGAGCGAGCCCTATCGAAACTCGACCGTCGCGCTTCGCGACGCGAACGTCGAGATCTCCAAGGGTGAGTTCGTGTTCCTCGTCGGACCCTCGGGTTCGGGCAAGAGCACCTTCATCCGGCTCCTCAACAAGGAGGAGTCGCCCGACAGCGGTCGCATCTTCGTGGCGGGCAAGGACATCGGGAAGCTCTCGAGTTGGAAGGTCCCGTTCCTGCGTCGCAACAGCGCGCGCTCCTTGCCGCGCTACGCCAGACAGGTG
>CAYVUO010000100.1:3321-3891 GCA_964454715.1 uncultured Bifidobacterium sp.
CGTTCGCGCTCGAGGTGATCGGCCGACCTCGAAGCGTCATCGACACGCAGGTCCCGGCCATCCTCGATCTCGTGGGCCTGGCCCACAAGCAGAACGACTTCCCGGACGAGCTGTCCGGTGGTGAGCAGCAGCGCGTGTCGGTGGCTCGAGCCTTCGTGAACCGTCCGCTGATCCTGCTCGCCGACGAACCGACGGGTAATCTCGATCCCGCAACCGCGGTCGGCATCATGAAGTTGCTCGATCGCATCAACCGCACCGGCACCACCGTCGTCATGGCGACCCACGACCGCGGCATCGTCGACACCATGCGTCGACGTGTCATCGAACTCGACCGGGGATCGATCGTGCGCGATCAGGCCCGCGGCGTCTACGAGTAGGGATCGCCATGGCCAAGTTCGAGTACATGGTTCGAGAGACGACATCGAACCTCGGTCGCAACATCACCATCACGCTGGCATCGGTGATGACCGTCGCCGTCTCGCTCGCCCTGGTGGGTGCGTCGTTCATGCTCCGCACCGGCGTCAGCAATGCCACCGCCCGCTGGCAGGGCGGCATCGAGTTCGTGATCTT
>CAYVUO010000100.1:3901-7547 GCA_964454715.1 uncultured Bifidobacterium sp.
CAGGCCCAGATCGACGCGCTCGGTGCCGATCTCGGCCGTAGTCCCGAGGTGAAGAGCTACAAGTACGTCGATCAGAAGGCGGCCTACGCCGAGTTCACTCGACTGTTCGCCGATTCCCCGGAGATGATCGACAGCGTCAGCGCCGAGGATCTCCCGCCGTCGTACCGGGTCGAACCCGTCAACAAGGACGTCGATTCGGTCGACTCCCTCGGCTCCACCTT
This sequence comes from uncultured Bifidobacterium sp., assembly GCA_964454715.1. Taxonomy (GTDB): domain Bacteria; phylum Actinomycetota; class Acidimicrobiia; order Acidimicrobiales; family Acidimicrobilacustridaceae; genus Acidimicrobilacustris. Next base: position 4,123 of record CAYVUO010000100.1, read on the forward strand.
CGGCAGCCGCCCCGGGGTCGAGCGCGTCGTGTTCGCCTCGAAGACGATCCGTCTCATCCAGCAGTTGTCGAACCGCCTCACCGTCGGCATCTTCGTCGTCGCCGCATTCCTCCTCGGTGCCGCCGGCCTCCTGATCCTCAACACCATCCGCATGGCGATGTTCGCTCGTCGCCGCGAGATCGAGGTCATGAAGTTGGTGGGTGCCACGAACTCGTTCATCCGCATCCCGTTCATGCTCGAGGGCCTGGTGCAGGGGCTCGTCGGTGCGCTCCTCGCCGTCGGCGCCTTGGCTGCGTTCAAGCCGTTCTTCCAGAAGTGGCTGCCCAATCCCGAGGACATCCCCCTCGTGAGCGGGTTCACCGTGAGCGGTGGCGAGATGATGTTCATCTTCATCACGCTCGGCGTCGTCGGCATCGCCATCGGCGCCATCGGTGCCGGCATAGCCGTCAGTCGCTTCCTCGACGTCTGATCCTGCACCGCGTGCCAAGGTCGCGTCGCGGCGACCCAGCGGCGCTCAGCCGACGAACGTGGAGTGATGCTGGGTGAGGAGCCCGGTCGACACGTCGTAGACGAAACCGGCGATGGCGGTACCGACCGGCAGCCAGGGGCACGTGCGAAGGATCTCGATGTCCTCGGCCAGAGCGGCCAACTGGTCGCCGATCAGGTGGAACTCGACATCGGAGGGGTCGTTCCCCGTGATCGCCGTGACCTTCTCGCGCAGGGCGGGAAGTGTGATCTTGGCCGCGCCGCAGTCGGTGTGTTCGATGACGGCGATGCGTTCGACCTCGAGCTGATTGATCGACTTGATGAGCGACCGGATCACGTCCGGGGTCACGCGTGCACCCGCATTGCGCATCACGTGGATATCGCCCGCCTGCAGGCCCAGCATCGACAGGGGATCGATCCGGCAGTCCATGCAGGTGACCACGGCGAGCCGCGCCGCCGGGATGGCCGACAGGGATGCTCGATCGAAGCCGTCGGCGAAACGGGCGTTGCCCTCGGTGATGTCGGCGAACGGATCCATGGCCGCCCGACCCTAGACGGGGTGGCGGAGGTGCCACGCCATCGCCACCGGTACCCTTCGCCACATGTGGATCGATGTCGGATCTTCCGAGGATGTCGCACCGGGCGCAGCCATGACGGTCGAGTCCGCCGTCGGCGACATCGTCGTCTGGCGCTCGACCTCCGGTGTGCTCGCCGCATGTGACGCCCGATGCCCCCACCAGTGGGCGCACTTGGGTTCGGCGGGCGCGGTGGATGGCGACGAACTGGTCTGTCTCAGTCACTTCTGGCGCTTCGACGCCGCCGGCACCGGCACGAAGCTCTCGGCTGCGGGCCGAAGGGATGAGAAGTCGCCCGTGGCCACCTTCGCAGTGCGCGAGATCGACGGTCGGATCGAACTCGATCGGCCGGGTGACCACCGGGACGCCACCATGCCTTCGTAGACTGCGGTCGCCGTCCCGATGGAGGTTCCCCATGCCGGCCAATCCCGTCCTCAACCAGCAGCGCTTCGACGCCGTCCTCGAGGGTCAGCCCGTCCATCACGACGTGGTCCCCGCCGGCCGCACGATGACGATCGCCGGCACACTCTCGGCGATCGGAGTGCTGTTCGCGCTCCTCCTGGGCGCCGGTGCCTTCGGCTGGAGTCAGGTGAAGCAGGTCGTCGAGCCCGTGTTCCAGAACGGCGCGCCTGTGATCGACGAGGCCGGCAATCAGGTCTACCAGAACGCCACATCGATCCCCGGTTGGTTGTGGCTCGGCCTCATCGTCGGTCTCGTGCTCGGCATGGTCACAGCCTTCGTGCCCAAGGCCGCTCGCTTCACCGCCCCCATCTACGCCATCTCCTACGGCCTCGTGCTCGGCGCCATCTCCGCGGTCTACAACAACGCGTACAGCGGCATCGTCGTGCAGGCCATCGGCGCCACGCTCGGCGTGTTCCTCGTGATGTTCCTGCTCTACGCCACACGTCTGGTGAAGGTCACGCCCAAGTTCATGCTCATCACGATCGCCGCCACCGGTGGCATCTTCCTGCTCTATGCGGTCGCATGGATCGCTCAACTCTTCGGTGCCGACATCGTGTTCTGGAACCAGCCGAGTCTGATGGGCATCGGATTCAGCATCGTGATCGTGATCGTCGCCTCGATGAATCTCATGCTGGACTTCAACTTCATCGAACAGGCTGCGAACGCGGGCAATACGCCGAGCTACATGGAGTGGTACGCGGCCTTCGGCGTCACGGTCACCATCGTGTGGCTGTACCTCGAGATCCTGCGACTCCTCGCGCTGCTGCGTCAGCGCTGAGCCGCAGCGCGAGCCCGTGCCGTGCGGCGTGCTCGCACGACCACCATCGCGATCACGGCGAGCAGGAACACGCCGGCTCCGAGCAGGGGTAGTGCAGCGGCGCGCGCGTCGCTGGAGTCGCTCATCGGCTTCTTCTGCTGTTCGACGAAGCTGATGCCGGGCGCAGTGCCGTAGGGGCCGATCGAGGTCGACGGTGCCAGCGAGGTCGGGGGGATCGTGGTGGTGTCCACGCCCCGAGCCTAGGGCGGTCAGGAGGTGACGCTGCCGCCGTTCAGCTGGATGGTCTGACCCGTCACCCACTCGGCCTCATCCGAGGCCAGCCACACGCAGGCCGCCCCGATGTCACTCGGTCGACCGACGCGGCCGACCGGTACGGAGCGGGCGAGGTGCTCGGTGGCCGTGCGATCGGTCATCTCCATCAGGCCGATGGCGAGCGTGTTGGCGGTGACGCCATCACGAGCGTTCTCCATGGCGAGATGGCGCATGAAACCGATGGCGCCACCCTTGCCGCCGGCGTAGGGCGACACGCCGATGTTGAGGCCAGTGAGCCCGGCACCCGACGCGATCGTGATGATGCGACCCCATCCGCGTTCGACCATCGGATTGATCGCCACATGGCAGCAGTTCATGACGCCGTAGAGGTTGACGTCGATCGGGGAGTGCCACGACTCCGGCGTCGAGTCACGGAACTGCGTCGGCTTCATGCCATGGGCCCCGCCGTTGCCGGCATTGTTGACCAACACGTCGATGGGGCCCAGCGCGGCCACGGCGCGAGCGAAGCCCTCGCTCACCGCATCATGATCGGTGACGTCGAAGGCAACAGCGATCGCCTTGGCGCCGGAGGCCACGAGTTCGGCGGCCACGGCATCGGCCCGCTCGGCGAAGTAGTCGTTGACGACGACCGCTGCGCCCTGAGCGGCGAGCGAGCGGGCGATGCCGGCACCCACGCCCTGGCCGGCCCCGGTGATCAGTGCGACGCGTCCATGCTGTTCGAACATCTCGTACCCCCTGGATCCGACACTAGGGCACCGATCATCGGATCCGACGTGGAGCGGTCCCGATGGGGGAGGATCGGGGTGTGCAGACGACGGACCAACCCTGGGACGACATCGCTCGCGAGCGGG
>CAYVUO010000101.1:0-7520 GCA_964454715.1 uncultured Bifidobacterium sp.
ACCAGTTCGGCGCCGATGCGCTCGTACGGGTCCTCGAGCTCGATCTCCTTGGCGATGGAGACACCGTCATTGGTGATGGTCGGGGCGCCCCACTTCTTGTCGAGCACCACATTGCGGCCCTTCGGGCCGAGGGTGACGCGCACGGCGTCGGCGAGTTGGTTCATGCCTCGCTCGAGGCCACGGCGGGCGGCCTCGTCGAACTCGATGATCTTCGACATCGGGGATTCCTCCAGGGGGATGGTTCTCGGCACTCGCCGGAGCGCCTCGAACGCCGTGGGCAGCGGACTGCACCACCGGGCGTCGTTAGCACTCTCCGGACGAGACTGCTAACAGGAAACCACCCCCACCGCCGGATCGCAACCCGAGCGACGGGAAATCCCGCAGGTCGGAGCCGAATGGGCCCCGATGGAGGTCTGGACTCAGGCCCCGCCGGCCACGGCCTGCATGATCGACACGGTGACGCCGTCGGGCACCGGGGTGTCGAGACCCTGCAGGAACCGCACATCGTCGTCGTCGACGAACACGTTGACGTAGCGCACCAGGGCACCATCGTCACCGAGGAGCTTGTCCTTGAAGCCGGGGTGGGCGGCGTCGAGGGCCGTCAGCACCTGCGCGACCGTCGCACCCTCCACCTTCACGGTCGACTGACCGGCGGTGAGGGTCCGGAACACCGGGGGAACTCGAACGGTGACGCTCATGACCTGCCTCGTGGTGTCGGAGGGGACGGACGGGGCGAGAGCCTAGCGAGGGCCGGGTCGACTCCCCCATTCCCGCACCTCACGCGGAGATCGCCCGCTCCGCTTGCCCGGACGGCCCCACTCGCCGACGATGGGGACATGACCAACGGCGTGCGGGTGCACACGGCCCTCGAGTTCGACCCCGCCGCACTTCGTTCGCGCAAGGGCACGACCACCGTGTCGGTGTGCCTACCGGCGCGCAACGAGGCCGAGACGGTCGGCGCGATCGTGGGCGTGATCCGCGATCGTCTCGTCGAGCGGCTCGAACTCGTCGACGAGATCGTGGTCGTCGACGACCACTCCACCGATGACACCGCAGCGCTGGCCGCTGCGGCCGGTGCACGAGTGGTGGCTGCCGCCGACGTCCTGCCCGAGCACGGGCGAGGTCACGGCAAGGGCGAGGCCCTGTGGAAGTCCGTCTACGCGTCGACCGGCGACATCGTGCTGTGGATCGATGCCGACCTGCGCGACTTCGATGATCGCTTCATCACCGGTCTGCTCGGGCCACTGCTCACCGACGACTCGATCGGATTCGTGAAGGGGTTCTACGAACGCCCCTACGAGGGCACCGTGCGCGGCGGCGGACGCGTCACCGAACTCGTCGCACGTCCGCTGCTCACGATGTACTTCCCGCACATCGCCGACATCGTGCAACCGCTGTCGGGCGAGTACGGCGGTCGTCGCGAGGTCCTCGAACAGGTTCCCTTCGCCACCGCGTACGGCGTCGAGATCGCGATGCTCATCGACGTGGCGGCGAAGTTCGGAGCGTCGTCGATGGCCCAGGTCGATCTCGGCGAACGCATCCATCGCAATCGCCCACTGCACGAGTTGTCGCCGCAGGCGGCACAGGTGATGCAGGCGGCCATGCGCCGCTGTGCTCCCGATCTCACGCCCGAGAGGTTCCTCATGACGCCACCGGAACTCGACCCGTTCGAGATCGCGTACGGCGAGCGGCCACCCCTGGCCACGCTGCCCGAGTATCGGGCACTGCATCCCCGACTCGGCTGACACCGACGGGCGTAGGGTTCCGGCATGGAGTTCGGAATCATCTTCGCCAACGTCGGGGCCTACACGAAGGCCGAAGCCGCCGTCACCATGGGCCAGTGCGCCGAGGCCAACGGCTTCGACAGCCTCTGGGTCGTCGAACATCCCGCCGTGCCCAAGGGCTACGAGTCGCCCTACCCCTACAGCAACGACGGACGGATGCCCGGTGACGAGCGCGCACCCATCCCCGATCCACTCACCTGGCTCACGTGGGTGGGCGCGCACACGACCAATCTCAAGTTGGCGACGGGCGTGATGATCCTTCCACTGCGCGAACCGATCGTGCTGGCCAAGCAGTGCGCCACACTCGACGACCTCACCGGCGGACGTCTGATGCTCGGTGTCGGCGTGGGTTGGTTGCATGAGGAGTTCGACGCCATCGGCGTCGGTTGGAACGACCGTGGCGCGCACACCGACGATTCGATCGCGGCATTGCGCGCACTCTGGGAGCAGGACGAGTCAACTCACCACGGCTCGCATTCGAACTTCACCGATCTGCTGTCGAATCCCAAGCCGGTGAATGGCACGGTGCCGATCGTGGTCGGCGGTCATTCGATCGCCGCCGCCAAGCGCGCCGGTCGTCTCGGCGACGGGTTCTTCCCCGCCGATCCGCGGCATCTTCCCGAGCTGTTGCCCGTGATGCGTCAGGCCGCGATCGATGCCGGTCGCGACCCCGATGCCATCGAGATCACCACCGGAACACGGCCCGATGCCGACACCGTGCGCATGCTCGCCGACTTCGGCGTGTCGCGAGTCGTGGTGCCGCCGTTGGCGATGCACCCGAAGAAGTTGGGCGATGCAATGGCGAAGTTCGCCGACGAGGTCATCGCCAAGGTCTGACGCGCCTCGTCGGGTTCACACCAGACCGAGTGCCACCTCGATAGCGCAGGCTGCGGGATCGTCCATCGACCGCTGCTCACCGAATCGCTGCGTGAGCGACACGACCTCGAACCCGTCGGGGAGTTGCGGCAACGGCTCGACCACTTCGCCGACGATCGCGATGCACCGCACACCAAGTTCGGCACAGAGTTCGGCGACACCGCCGACGACCTTGCCGTCGAACGATTCGTCGTCGAGGAATCCCTCACCGGTGATGACGAGGTCTGCGCCCTCGACAAGTTCGTCGAGCCCCGTCTCGGCGACGACGAGGTCGAACCCCGTGACGAGTTCGGCGCCGATCGATGCGAGGCCTCCAGCCAGACCACCCGCAGCGCCCGATCCGTCGAGTGCGGTCACGTCGACACCGCGTTCGTCGAGGAACACCTGCGCCAAGCGTTCGAGACGGCGTTCGAGCAGAGCCACCTGAGTAGGCGTCGCACCCTTCTGGGGTGCGAACACACGAGCGGCGTCGACGAAGTGCGTGCGCACATCGCACGCAACCTGCAGTTCGACGCCCTTGTAGCGCTGCGGTGGCGAGAGTGCGCGCAACGCACCCATGCCGCCGTCGGTCGTGGCCGAACCGCCGACACCGACGAGCACATGACGCGCACCGAGTTCGACAGCCTGCGCGATGAGTTCGCCCGTTCCGAGGGTCGTCGCCTCGATCGGATCGTTCTCCTCTGCGCCGCCAGCGAGGGTGAGCCCACTGGCCGCCGCCATCTCGATGATGGCGCGTCCGCGATGCAGACGCCACGGCGCCTCCACCGGCTCACCGAGTGGACCGGTGACCGTGCTCACACGATTCGCGCCGCCCATGGCGTCGAGGAAGCCCTCCCCCCCGTCGCTCATCGGCACGCTCGTGGCGTCATGGCCCGCGGCGCGCAAGGCGTCGGCGATCGAGTCGGAGAAGTCGCGCGCACCGATCGTGCCCTTGAACTTGTCGGGCGCCACCACGATGCGCATCACGAGAGTGAAGCACACGCGCTCACGTGACGCAGTGGGTCAGTTGAGGTCGGAGCCCACCATCACGAGCACGGACGCGTTGCCCGGCGACACCGGAGGTGGCTCGGGCAGCGGTTGGACCTTCAGCGGATCGGTGCCGATCGCACGAGCGACGGCTTGCGCGTCGCCCTGTGCACCGGTGCCGTAGTAGACGACGGTCTGGGTGTTGGCACCGGGCGCGTCGCCCAACGAGACCTGCGTGTACCCCTTCGCCAGCAACTTGTCGCGCTGCCGGGTGGCGAGACCGCTCACGCCCGACGCGTTGACCACCTTCACCACGACCTGGTCGACGGGCTGGGCTGGCAGGGTCGTCGACGTGGTCACGACGACGGTCGTGGCGGAACCGTCCTTGCTGGAACCACTGATCTGGGAAGGAGATGAGCCGCTGTAGCCCTTGGCCAGAAGGACGAGGCCGACGAGCACGGCGAGGACGACGAGCACGATGCCCGCGCGCGGACTGCGAACCGGGCGCTCGGTCTGGGAGCCGTCGCTCATGTCAGGAACCGGGCGGCTCGCTGGCCCGTTGCGAGTTCTCGTGGCGAGCCCGACGACGGCGATCGCGCAGGCGACGCAGACGCCGCACGCCCAGCGGGTCGTAGTCGTAGGCCTCAGCGCTCTCGAGCAGTTCGTTGAGGATCTCGTAGTACCGACTGGCCGACAGCTCGAAGCGCTCCTGGATGAGCGACTCCTTCGGGCCGGACTCGTGCCACCACGAACGCTCGAAGTCGAGGATGGCGCGGTCGCGTTCGGTCAATTCCATCCGGCGATGCTTGTCGCCCCGCCACCCCGTTGCAAGGACCCTCACCGAGAAACCCGCCGAATCGCCGAGCGGTAGGGTCGGCGCGGGTGCCGCACACGAGGGGGATGCGATGGGACCGCTGCACGGAGTCACGATCATCGAACTCGCCGGGCTCGGCGCGCTGCCCTACGGCACGCTGAAGCTCGCCGACATGGGTGCCGACGTCATCCGTGTGCACCCCGTCCACGAGGTTCCCGACGACAAGCCCGGCGAACGACACAGCGAGTTCGATCGCGGTCGACGGTCGATCGCGCTCGATCTGAAGTCACCGGCCGGCATCGACGCATTGTTGCGTCTCGTCGATCGCGCCGACGCGTTCTGCGAAGCGTTCCGTCCCGGTGTGTGCGAGCGACTCGGCATCGGCCCCGATGTGTTGCTCGAACGCAATCCGCGCCTCGTGTATGGCCGACTCACCGGTTGGGGTCAGACCGGACCTCTGTCGCATTCGGCCGGTCACTCACTCAACTACGAAGCGATCACCGGCGCGATCGGATCGATCGGCAGCCCCGGTCAGCCGCCCATCCCGATGCTCCAGGTGTTCGGAGATTTCGCCGGCGGTGGTCTGCACCTCGCCTACGGCCTCGTGTGCGCGCTCTTCGAGGCACAGCGATCGGGCAAGGGTCAGGTCGTCGACGCCGCGATGGTCGACGGCGTCATGTCGATCTTCCAGGTCTTCTACGGCATGACCCGAAGCGGCATGCACACCGGCCCCGTCGGCACCAACCTCTTCGACGGCGGCTCGCCGTTCTATTCGGTCTACGAATGTGCGGACGGCAAGTACGTCACCGCCGCGCCGATCGAGCCGAAGTTCTGGTCGCTGCTGCTCGAACGGATGGGCATCGACGAGTCGGCCCTTCCCCATCAGTACGACGAGTCGAAGTGGCCCGAGGTCAAGGCGCGTCTCGCCGAGGTGTTCCACACCCGCACGCGCGACGAATGGGTGGAATTGCTCGAGGGCACCGATGCCTGCTTCGCCCCCGTGCTCACCTTCGCCGAGGCGGAGCACCACCCGCACAATGTCGCTCGAGAGTCGTTCGTAGAGGTGCCCGGGTCGGTGCCACAGTTGCGCCCGGCGCCGAGGCTCAGCCGCACGCCGGGCGAGGTGCGGCCCACCTACTCGTACCCGGGCTGCGACACGCGAACGGTGCTGGCTGAGTTCGGCTTCGACGCATCCGAGATCGAGGCCCTTGGGAGCTCCGGCGCTGCGGCCTGGTGACTCGACGGACCCGAGGACGGTGACAGGGGACCGGTCAGGGCGCGGCCATCGTCTGGTCAGGGTATGACAAACTTCTAGGACTATGGGAGCCAGTTGGTGACCCGTACCCATACCCCGGCGAGACAGGCAGTGCGGTGTCACGACTCTCCAAGTTCCTCCCTTCGCGCACGGCATCACGCCGAGCCATCGCGGCGACAGCCGCCGTCCTCGCGGTGGGCGCCATGCTCGTGTTCAGCCCCCCTCGGGCCGAGGCCGGTCAGCCCGCCGACATCGCACTCGACTTCACCGCCGCCGCGCCCAGGACCTACAGCCACTCAACTGGCGGAGGCGCGTACAACACGCGTCGCGTCGGCAAGAGCAACGACGTCGTGGAGTCCCTCGAGAACACCGACCTCGCCTGCGGCGACACCGCGACGTTCCTGACACAGGTGCGAGCCGGACGCGTCACCGGGGCCAACACGATCGAGATCGACTACGTGTTCGAGGCTGCGTCGACGGGTCAGTCGGGTTCGGGCTGGATCAGCGTTCCCCGTGTCTCACTCAACTACGGATCAGTGTCGAACGGTGCTGGCACGAATGGTCGCGACTCCGGAGTTGCCGATGATGGCGGCAGCGCGATCAGCGTCATGACCAATCAGCTCGTGGGCACGCGCTACACGAACGGGGCGAAGATCAACCTCACGGTGCGAATCACCGACGTCGAGGTCAACGAGAAGCTCGTCGTCCGTGTAGATGCGGTGCTCGGCTGCAGCGGCGGCAAATCGACCGGAACGATCCAGGCGTACACGAACGACGCACGTGTGGTCGCGCCCACCGCCCAGGGAATCAACGTCGGCAGGCAGACGATCCCCACGAAGCCCGTCCTCGAGGTGAAGGCCGAGGCCCACACCGAGACCGAGGATGAGAGGGACGAGGACCACGACGACGAGCACGAGGTGCGCGAGAAGGACGACGACGAGCGCAACGAGCCCCGCGAGACCACCACCTCTCTGCTCGCGGCCCAGAGCACCACGAGCACCACCGCACCACGCACCACGACCACGACTCGCCCCTCGACGACCACCACGACAGCGGCGCCCACCACGACGACCACATCGACGACGACGACAACGACCGCACCCACGACGACTACGACCGCTCCGACGTGCTCGGCCACGCTCACGAATGGTCCGCTCACCACGGCGCAATCGCCGTACTTCGTGATGACGGGCATGCCCAGTGACGTCTACGTGCGCTGGCAACAGCGTGGCTCCACCACGGTTTCGGCGACCTATCTCGGACCGCCCTCCAGTGGCTCGTTCATCCAGGCGGTGTGGTGGTACGGATTCGACACGGGTCTGCTCAGCGCTGGCGATACGTGGGACTTCTGGTTCTTCCCCGCCGGCTACTCGAGCAGCGTATGCGGCGTCGTCTCCATCACGTTCGCTGCGCCACCCACGACGACGACGAGCACGTCCACCACCACCACCGCAGCGCCGACCACCACCACGACGTCGAGCACCACGACCACGACTGCTGCACCGACGACCACGACGACGAGCAGCACCACGACCACGAGTACGTCCACGACCACGACGACCTCAACGCCCGCGTCGTGCACGGCGACGCTCACCAACGGCCCGATCGACCCGACGCAATCGCCGACGTTCTCCCTCGTCTCGTATCCTGCGAACGCGCAGGTCTACGTGCAGTGGGTGAAGCGCGGCAGCACGGTGCCGTTGGCCACGTACCTCGGTCAGGCGACCCCCTCGGGCACCTTCGGCATCTCCGGATGGTGGTCCGGGGTCGACACCTCGCAGTTCAACGGTGGCGACACCTGGGACTTCCAGTTCTTCGCCGGAGG
>CAYVUO010000102.1:0-7488 GCA_964454715.1 uncultured Bifidobacterium sp.
GCCCGACGCGCGCTACTGGAGTCTGCAGCTGTATCCGGAGGCATGGTTCGAACTCGCCGATCCGGTCGAGCGCATCACCAGCCTCAACCATCTGCAGACCGAGTTGTCGTCCGACAGACTCATCCGTGCCGTCGTGTCGCATCGTGACCCGGGAGTGGCCAACTGGCTCGACGCCGGTGGTCGTCAGCGCGGATTGTGCACGTTGCGGTGGTTCTGGCCGCAGTCCGATGCTGCGCCGGGGCCGCGAGCCCGCGTGGTGCACGTCGATGAGGTCGCAGCGGAGCTGCCGGTCGATACGACGCGAGTGTCAGCCGATGAGCGGGCCGTGGTTCTCGCTGCGCGTCGACGTCATCTCGCGTGGCGGTTCCGCACCTAGGGCCGCATGATGCCGCCACCGTCGACCGAGATGGTCTGACCGGTGACGTAGCGACTGCCATCGGAGAGCAGGAATGCAACGGCGGGCCCGATGTCGTCGATGGCATCGCCGTCACGCCCGACCGGGTTGTCGGCGTACATCGCTGCGAATGCGGCCTCTCGGGCCGGGTCGGAACCGGCGGCGGGGGCGCGATGACCGGCGGAAGCCGGCAGTACACAGTTCACCGTGATGCCATCGCGTCCCCATTCGCGCGCTGCGGTGCGCGTGAGCGAACGGATCGCCTCGTTCGATGCGGCGTACGGGCCATAGCCCGGCGCGCCGGTGAGACCCATCGATGTGCCCATGGTGACGATGCGACCCCAACCCCGTCCGGCCATGTGGGGCACGGCGGCCTGCATCAGCCAGAGCGCGCCCTTGGGGCCGGTGTCGAAGAGGAGATCCATGTCGCTCTCCGTCACCTCGAGCAGGGGAGTGACGGGGCGGAACGACTGGGCATTGAGCACGAGGCCGTCGATGCGACCGAATCGTTCGATCGCGGCATCGACCACCTCGATGGCCCGAGAGCGATCGGCGACGTCGGCGATGAGTCCCAGACATTCGATGCCATCGGCTTCGAGCAAAGTGGTGGTTTCGGCCATTCGTTCGGGCTTGCGTCCCGTGACCACGACCTTCGTTCCTCTCGCGCCGAGGTGGCGGGCGACGCCGAGACCCACCCCGCGGGTTCCGCCGGTGATGATGACGACGCGTCCTTCGAGGTCGTCCTGCACTCGCTGCTCGTCGCTGATCACGTTCCGCAGCGTAGTTTCGGGGGCGTGAGCGAGACGTGGGATCCCGGGCCGCGGCCGGAATGGGTGCGAGCGATCAACGACGGTCTCGTGCCGCCCATCGCCATCGAAGCCGCGTTGCCCCTCGATCGCGACTCGCTCATCGGCGAGGCCCTGGCGCGTCAGGGTCGTGCTGGCGAGGGCATCGCAGCGTTCGTCGCTCCCGGTCCGGGAACCGGTGAGGACTTCGTCGAACCACTCGACATCGCACTTCGTTCGCTCGAGGACGAGGCCGACCTGAACGTGCTCGGTCGATGGATCACGAGACGGTTCCTGCTGCGGCTGCTCGAGGTGCGTCTGCAGTTGTGCGACGCGGTGCGCATCGATCCCGGTGTGCGCGATGAGCAGATCGTCGAGCCGGTGTTCGTGGTGGGCGCTCCACGAACGGGAACCACCATCCTGCACGCACTGCTTTCGGCCGATCATCGCCATCGTGTACCCCTCGGATGGGAACTCCTGCGGCCCGTGCCCTCGCCGACACCCGAGTCGTTCGAAGACGATCCGCGCATCGCACTCGCCGATGCCGAGTTGCGGATGCCGCAGCTGGTCACCGGCGGTCTCGACGCCATCCATGCCTACGGCGGTCGGATGAACAAGGAATGCCTCTCTGCGATGTCGTTCGCGTTCCGCAGCGAGGAGTTCGTGAGCCGGTACAACACACCTTCGTACATCGACTGGTTGCAGTCGTGCGATATGACACCCGCCTACGAGATGCATCGCCTCGTGCTGCAGGTCCTGCAGCGCCGCATGCCGACCGAGCGGTGGGTGCTGAAGTCGCCGGTGCATCTTCACAACCTGCCGACCCTGTTGTCGGTGTATCCCGATGCGCGACTCGTCATCACCCATCGCGATCCGTTGGCGATCCTCGGGTCGGTCACGAGCCTGCTCGCGCAACTGCGTTGGGCTCACAGCGATGTCGTCGACACCAAGGTGATCGGTCGGTACCACGCCGATCTCTACTGGCGGGATCTCGACGGTCTCGTCGATCTCGTCGGCGACGGTGCGCTCGACGGGGTAGCGGTGGCGCATGGTTCGTTCGCGGAGTTCAACGTCGATGGTGTGGCCGTCGTCGAGCGCATGTACGGCGAGCTCGGCATCACGCTCCCCGATGACGTCCGGTCCGCGATGGCGGCCACGCTCGCCGATCGGCCCCGTGAGAAGCACGGCGATCACACCTGGTCGTTCGATTGGTTGGGCCTCGATGGCGACGTCGAACGAGCTCGTTTCGCCCGTTACGTCGCCACTTTCTCGGTGTTCGACTCGCCCTGAGTCGTCCGGGTCCAAGGAAGCGAGGTGCCACCACCCGCGCAGGAATACTTTGTACCCTTCTTTCCATGCGGCGTATTCCTCCAGCCCGATGGATCCTCCGACCCCTCGCAGCCCTGCTGCTCGTGACCGGGATGCTGGCCATCGGCGCACCGGGACCGGACGGTGCAGCGCTCGCCGCTCCCGCTGCCTCAGTTGCGGGCAAGGTGTTCGAGGATCGTGACGTCGACGGGGTCATCGACGCCGGTGAGCCCGGGGTCGGCGGGGTGGCGGTCCGACTGTTCGATTCGACGGGAGCCGAGGTCGCATCGGGAACGACGGCGAACGATGGCTCCTGGAGCCTCACCATCGGATCAGCGGCGAGCAATGATTTGCGCGTCGAGTTCGACACTCCGGCGGGGTACCAGTCGTCCTTCGCTGGATCGGGCAATGGCACATCGATCCAGTTCGTGACCGCTCCGACGACGTCGGTCAATTTCGGAGTTCAGATCCCCGCTGCGTACTGCGACAACAACCCCAGCGCGTCGGTCGGTGTCGCTGCGGCCTGCATACGCCCCGGCGCGACCTCCTCGAGTACGACCGGCCCGACGAGCTCGGTGTCGTCGATGTCGTGGACGGCCCGAAGCCCGGGCAAGAACACGAACTTCAGTGATACCGGTGCGATCTGGGGTCTGGCGTCGGACCGTTCCCTCGGCACCCTCTGGGCCTCGGCGGTGGTGCGGTCGCATTCGGGTCTGGGCCCGCAGGGCCTCGGTGGCCTCTACGTGATGTACCCCGGTAGCACGGCTGGTGTCATCGCATCATTCGATCTGTCGGCCTCGCCCTTCAACCTCCAGTTCGCCGCAACTCCTTCCGACTTCACCGATTCGGCCCGGGGGATCGTGAACAGCAGTCTCATGTCACTCGATCTCGCCGGTTACAACGGTGTGGGGCAGACCGGCATCGGTGACATCGACATCACGTCGGACAGCCAGTACCTCTACGTGACGAACCTCTACTCGCGAACGGTCCACCGTTTCGCGCTCACGGGTTCTCGCACAGCGCCGACCCTCGGCACGATGACCACGTATTCGCTCCCCGGTTCGGCCTGCCCCGGCACGGTGGCCCGTCCGTGGGCGCTGAACGCCACCGCGCAAGCGGGACACCTCATGGTGGGTGTCGTGTGCTCCAACGAAGGTGTGGCCTTCAGTTCGACCGGAAACGCTGGCGCCGGCGTGATCCTCGATCTCGACACGAGCTCGACGACCTGGTCGACGGTGACATCGGTCGACTTCAGCTACGGACACAGCAACGAACGCTGTCAGTCGACACCGATCACGACGGCTCAGTGCAATTCGGTGCAGTGGCACGCGTGGACGAACGACTTCGCTGCGATCAGGGCGGCTACGGAAGCCAACCCGGCCACGCTCTACCGGGAATCCCTCTCGGCCTCCGACGACGGGTTCTGGTACTCGCAGCCGATCATCGTCGACATCGAGACACTCGAAGACGGCTCATTGATCCTGGGCGTCTCCGACCGTTTCAACTACCAACTCGGTTCCGCCAACCTCGCACCCGACGAGACGAACTCGGTTTCGCCCACGAAGAACCTTGCGACGTCGCGGGTCTCGGGCGATCTCCTGCTCCTGTGCAAGACGGCGAACGGCTACTCACAGGACAACATCTCGCCCAATGATGGTGGCTGCACCAGCTCTGCGGGCACGGTTCGTCAGTCGGCGACTCGCACTTCGCAGTTGGCCGGTCTGGCCAGCATCACCGGTTACCGGGAGTTCTTCGACGACAACGTGGGCGGCAGTTATCCGGGCGCCCATCAGGAGATCACGATCGGTGGTCTCGCCATCTATCCGAACTCGGGTTCACAGGTCGTGGCGGTGTCGTCGATGGACGCCGACAACACGCTCAACTCCAATGGTGTGCGTTGGTACAACACCACCGACGGTTCGGTGAACGGCTCGGGGGCGAAGATCACCTCGGGCGTCGTCGATTCGTTCACGAAGTCGGTGTCCATGGGTGATCTCGAGATCATCTGTGATGCTGCGCCCGTACAGATCGGGAATCGGATCTGGTACGACATGAACCGCAACGGGATCCAGGATCCCGGTGAAGATCCCGCTTCCGGAGTGGTCGTTGCGCTCTACAGCACCACCGGCACCAAGCTCGGCACCGCCACCACCAACTCGAGAGGGGAGTACTACTTCTCCTCGAACGTGACGGAGTCGGCGAATGGCAACGGCGACAACGTCGGTGGAGGCCTCGCGAAGTTCACGTCCTACGAATTGCGGATCGCCGATGTGAACAACTACATGAGCGGCCCACTGAAGTACACGATGTGGGAGTGGACGACGAGCAATGCGACCTCGAGCACGAGCACACTCGACGATTCGATCGACTCGGACGCAACACTCGTACCCATCCAAGGGGCTTGGAGTTGGGCGAAGTATTCGGTGTCGCCGCTGGGTTCGGGCGAGGTGAATCACACGTTCGACTTCGGCGTCGCGCCCAAGCCGGCGTCGATCGGCAATCGGGTCTGGTACGACACTCCGAACTCGTTCGGTGATGTCGGATCCCAGAACGATGTCGACGGCTCGGGCGATCCGCCCGAGGATCCCGTGGTCGGGGCGACCATGACCCTCACCGACCTCTCGGGAAATCCCGTGGTCGACATCAACGGCAACACGGTGCAACCCGTGTTGACCGATGCCAATGGCCTCTACCGCTTCGACAACCTCTGGCCGGGGCAGGCCTACAAGGTGAGCATCACCTACCCACCGGGATACGGCCCTGCTCCTGCGGCGATCCCCGATTACTACGACAACACGGTCGACACCTCGGCGTGGTCGGCCACCACCGATGTGTTGGTGCCCGGTCAGAACGACGCCACCCTCGACTTCGGCCTCGTGCCCGCAGTCGATGTGGGCAACTTCGTCTGGGTCGACACGAATCAGAACGGCATCCAGGATGCGGGTGAGCCCGGCATATCAGGTGTGACGCTCACGATCACCGATGTGCACGGTGCTCCGGTGCTCGACACGGCGGGTCTCCCCGTCGGACCCACCACCACCGACGCGAATGGCCACTACGCGTTCATCGGTCTGCCCTCGGGCACCTACGACGTGCACATCACCTACCCGGCCGGCTACGGGCCGACACGTGTCGCACAGGGAAGTGATCGCACGGTCGACTCGTCCGGGCGCTTCGCAGTCTCCGACGCATTGGTCGCTGGTGACCCGGCGCTCACCTCAGATCCGACGCTCGACTTCGGAGTCGTGCCGACGGCGAACGCTCCCGTTGCCGTGGGCGACTTCGTGTGGCTCGACACCGACCACGACGGCATCCAGGACTCCAGTGAGGCGGGAATCGCTGGAGTCACCCTCACGCTCACCGACATGAGTGGTCAACCCGTGGTCGACCAGTGGGGCACGACCGTGGCGCCGATCACCACGGATTCGACAGGGCAGTACCTGTTCGATGGATTGCCGCCGGGTCAGTACATGGTGTGGATCACGTATCCCGCGGGCTACGGCCCCACCGTGTCGGGTGCAGGCGGCAGCGCCGCGCTCGATTCCTCGACGTGGGTCGCCACCTCGAGCGTGCTCACCGCGGGTCAGGCCGACATGACGCTCGACTTCGGCGTCTATCCCGGAGTGACTCCGCCGCCCATGCCCACGACCACTACGACGTCGTCGACGTCGTCATCGACGACGAGCTCCACGACCTCCAGCACCACGTCATCGTCGACGAGCTCGACGACCTCGTCGACGTCGACCAGTTCGACATCGATTCCGACGTCCACGTCTTCGACGACCAGTTCGACCACATCGAGTACGACGTCGAGCACCACTACGTCGTCGACCACGTCGTCATCGAGCACCACGACCTCGTCGTCGACCACGTCGTCGAGCACGACGAGCAGCACCACGACGTCGAGCACGTCGTCATCATCGACGACTTCGACTACGTCGCCGTCGTCGACTTCGAGCATCCCGGGTCAGGATCCGGGGTCGGTCGTCATCGGCAACTTCGTGTGGAGCGATCTGAACTCGAACGGTGTGCAGGATCCCGGTGAATCGGGCATCAACGGCGCCGTGCTCTCGGTGACCGATCTGTTCGGCAACCCCGTGACCGACATCCATGGCAACCAGGTCGCGCCGCAGACGACGCCGGCTGACGGTTCGTTCCTCTTCACCGACCTGCCTCCGGGTCGGTATCTCGTGCACATCGTCTATCCCGCGGGAACCGGCCCGACGGTTCCCGGTGCGGGCGACGCCACGGCTGACTCCGCAGCTCTCATCGCAACGTCGGATGATCTCGCTGCCGGCCAGGCCGACATGTCACTCGACTTCGGTGTGGTGCCCATGCAGCAGTTGCCGGTGGCCATCGGCGACTTCGTATGGATCGACGCGAATCGTGACGGCATCCAAGATGCGGGGGAGGCTCCGATCCCCGGCGTCACCCTCACCTGCACGACTCCCGCAGGTGGACCCGTGACCGACATCTGGGGCCGACCCGTCGCTCCGATCGTGACCGATGAGAACGGCTTCTACCTGTTCACGGGACTTCCCGCCGGGCAGTACCGCGTCGTGATCACCTATCCCGCCGGGTACGCGCCGACCTCGCCCGACATGGGTTCGGATCCGAGCCGGGATTCGTCGTTGCTCGAGGTGCTCTCGGTTGTCCTCGCACCGGGCGAGTCGGATCTCACACTCGACTTCGGCGTCGTCTCGCTCTCCGCGGTCGATGGAGGCGATGGATCGACGGGCGGAACGGAACTTCCGCGCACGGGTTCCTCGCCCGACCTGTTCCTGCTGTGGGCAGCGGCTCTGCTCGGTGGAGGACTCATGCTCACCGGGTTGCACCGCCTGCGGGTTGGCGGCCGCAGCCGACGACCGGTACCCTCTGCGACACGCCGCGGGGTGGAGCAGTCTGGTAGCTCGTCGGGCTCATAACCCGAAGGTCGTGGGTTCAAATCCCACCCCCGCCACCAACGCAGAACGGCCGCCTTCGGGCGGCCGTTGTGCGTTC
>CAYVUO010000103.1:0-7463 GCA_964454715.1 uncultured Bifidobacterium sp.
CGTATTCGACGACGTTCGCTTCGACACACAGCCCAACGGCTCGTTCTACATGGTCGACTCAATCGAAGGTGAATGGAACTCTGGCACCGACGAAGGTCCGAACCTTGCGTACAAGCCCCGCACCAAGCAGGGGTACTTCCCCGTTCCGCCGATGGACCACTACCAGGACCTCCGCGGTGACATGACTCTCGCCCTTCATGGCGTTGGCATCGAAACCGAACTTCACCACCACGAGGTTGCCTCTGGTGGTCAGGGCGAAATCGGTATCAAGTTCAACACTCTTTTGAAGATGGCTGATCAGCTCATGACCTTCAAGTACGTCTTGAAGAACGTTGCATGGCAGGCCGGCAAGTCACTCACCTTCATGCCGAAGCCGATCTTCCAAGACAACGGTTCGGGTATGCACACGCACCAGTCGCTCTGGAACGGCGGACAGCCGTTGTTCTACGACGAAGCTGGCTACGCCGGTCTCTCCGACGTTGCTCGCTGGTATATCGGTGGTCTTCTTGCACACGCCGACGCGGTCATCGCATTCACCAACCCCACCACCAACTCGTTCAAGCGTTTGGTGCCGGGTTACGAAGCTCCCGTGAACCTCGTTTACAGCCAGCGCAACCGTTCGGCCTCGATCCGTATCCCGCTCGCTTCGCAGAGCCCGAAGGCAAAGCGCATCGAGTTCCGTTGCCCCGACTCCACCAGCAACCCGTACCTCGCCTTCTCGGCGATGATGCTCGCTGGTCTCGACGGCATCCAGAACCGCATCGAGCCGCCGGCTCCGGTGGACAAGGATCTCTACGACCTTCCCGCCGAGGAACTGGCCAAGGTGCCGCAGGTGCCCGCCACCCTCGAGGGCGCCCTCGATGCGCTCGAATCGGACAACGCGTTCCTCAAGGCCGGCGGTGTGTTCACCGACGACCTCATCGAGACGTGGATCGACTACAAGCGCAAGAACGAGATCGATGCGATCCGTCTGCGTCCGCATCCGTACGAGTTCTCGCTCTACTACGACATCTGATCGACACCACTCAGACGTCGACGGCGGGGCCCTTCGGGCCCCGCCGTTGCGCGTGCGGCCCCAGGTCGGTGACTGGGTACGGTTGGGGCCATGCAGTCGGAACGGTGGCGGACCGGACGACGGATCGGACCATCGATCCTCGCGGCGTCGGTGGTCCTCGGCGCGCTCGCGCTCGGGGCCTGTCAGCCCGCGAGCAAGGGTGCGTCCCCATCCACGACCTCGACGACGGTCGACCGCTCATCGACGACCACCTCCGTCGCACCCTCGACCTCATCGACCGCGCCTGCCGCTGCCGGGGCCCCCGCAGTCGAGTCGATGTCCACACGCGATCGACTCGCGGCGTTGCGCATCGATGACTCGCCCCATTCGTCGTCGGGATACTCGCGTGAGGACTGGCCGCACTGGGCCGATACCGATCGCAATGGATGCGACGCGCGCCAGGACGCGCTGATCGCGTGGTCGATCGTTCCGGCCACGGTGAACCGCACGGGCACGTGCAAGGTGGTGGGTGGCCAGTGGGTCTCGCCGTACGACCTCAAGGCCTCGAACAATCCCTCCGACTTCGACGTCGATCATCTCGTGCCGCTCGAGAACGCGTATGAGTCGGGTGGATGGCAGTGGGACTCGACCCGTCGACGCGCGTACGCCAACGATCAGTCACTGCTCGTCGTGGCCTCCGCGTCATCGAATCGGCAGAAGGGTTCTGACGCACCCGACCAATGGCGGCCGTCGAACCGCGACTCGTGGTGCGCATACGCCGATGGTTGGGTGCGGGCGAAGGTGAAGTGGGGCCTGACTGCGACGACCTCCGAGCGCGACGCCCTTGGCCGGATGCTCGACACCTGTGGGGACGGAGCACCGGTGTGGCCCCGTGGTGGGGGCGGTGCGATGGAGCAGCCGTCGTCCGGTGCGGCGGTTCCACCTCCGGCGGCGTCCGCCGCTCCGACGACTCCGGCTGCACCGCCCGCGGGCGCCGAGCCCTACTACGCCAACTGCGCTGCAGCACGCGCTGCGGGAGTCGCGCCGATCCGCGTCGGACAGCCCGGCTACCGCACGGCGCTCGACGGTGACAAGGACGGCATCGCCTGCGAGTGATCAGTCGTCGGTCACGCCGTAGAAGACGCGTTCGACCACTCGCCGTGCCCGACGCGTGAGTCGTCGGTAGTCCTCCCGCAACGCTCCCGGGGTGGTGTCGAGCGAACGCGCCAGCCACAACGACTGTTCGGGCTGACCGGGCAGCGAGTCGCTGGGCGCGCTGTTGACGAGGAACCAACGGTTCCGCACGCGTTCGCAGAACTCGTAGGCCTCGACGAGCGTGGCGCAGTCCGCGGTGGAGAGATGTCCTGCGCTCTCGAGGGCGGAGAGCGCACCGAGGGTGCTCGGCTCACGAACGCCGTAGCGCAATTGCAGCATCTGCGCCGTGAACTCGATGTCGCTGAGCGAGCCCCGACCCAACTTGAGATGGAAGTCGGGGTCCTCGCCCGGTGCCATGCGCTCGGACTCGATGCGGGCCTTCATCCGTCTGATCTCGCGTTCGTCGTCGAGCGACAGACCCGGTTCCCAGACGTAGGGATCGAGCGCATCGAGCAGGTGACCGCCGAGTTCGGGGTCACCGGCGATCACGCGTGCGCGCGTCATCGCCTGTCGTTCCCATGTGAGCGCGAAGTCGCGCCAGTAGGTGAGGTACGACGGGATCGTCCGCGACAGCGGACCGTTGCGGCCCTCGGGCCGTAGGTCCGCATCGATCGCGTAGATGCGATCCGAAGGAGTCGCGCCGCCGAGGACCTTGAGCAGCATGGTGGCGACGCGGCGCGCCTCGTCGGTGGCTTCGGAGCCCGTGCCCTCGTGCACGAAGACGATGTCGAGATCACTGGCGTACGAGAGCTCGCCTCCGCCGAATCGACCGAGACCGAGCACACAGACCGGGATCCTCGGTTCGATCACGTCGAGGGCAGCCTGGACACTCGCCTCGGCGAGTGCGGTGAGATCGCGGCCCACCACGCGGATGTCGTCGACGTCGAACACGTCTCGCGCTGCGATGCCGAGGAGGTTGCGCTGTTGCCAGCGTCGCAACGACGGCTGCTGTTCGGCGATGCCCTCGCGCACCTCGATCGAGGCTGTCGCCGTCTCGATGAGACCGTCGCGGCCCTTGGTCGCGAGCAGTTCGGGATCCGGGAGGCGGGAGATCAGGTCGGGGTTCTGGGTGATGATCGAACCGAGCAGACCGCTCGTTCCTGCAAGCGCGCACAACGAACGGGCCGCGGCGGGGGAGTCGCGGAACGTCTCGATCACTGGACGCGAGAACCGCGGACCGGTGAGCAGGTTGCGGACGACGAGCAGGCCGAGATCGGGATCGGGCGATTGTGAGAGCCAGTCGAGCAGCAGCGGCAGCAACTGTTGCATCAGTCGACTCGAACGATTGAGACCGCGTGTGAGTTCGCGCATCGCAGCCTCGGTGCGCTTCGCGTCGGTGAAGCCGAACGCGCTGAGGCGGGCCTCGGCCGCGGCATCGCTCAGAGCGCCGTCGTCGGCGCGCACCGCGAAGGCTTCGAGCAGGGGGCGGAAGTAGACGCGCTCGTGGATTCCCCTCACCACGGCTTGGGTGTGGCGCAGTTCGCGCTCGAGTTGCTCTGCTGCAGTGCCCTTCGGGTCGTCGCGCATCCCCATCACGCGCGCGAGGTGATCGAGGTCTCGCTCGTCGACCGGCAGTGTGTGGACCTGCTGCTCATCGACCAGTTGCAGTCGATGTTCGACGGTACGCAGCAGTCGATAGGCAGCGGCCATCGACTCGCCATCACCGTCATCGATGTAGCCGGCATCGGTCATCTCGCGCAGGGTGTCGAGGGTGTTCGCGCCGCGCAGCTCGTCGTCGAGATGGCCGTGCACGAGTTGGAGGAGTTGGATCGTGAATTCGATGTCGCGGATGCCACCGGGTCCGCGTTTGAGCTCCCGGGTCGTGAGTCCCTTCCGGGCCACTTCGGCCTCGGCTCGTTCCTTCATCGCTCGCAGGGAGCGGAGGGCCTGGGCGTCGAACGGTCGCGACCACAACGCGTGCTGCGCCGCATCGAACCATTGCTCGCCGAGAGCGATGGAGCCCGCAGCGGGACGGGCCTTGAGGAGTGCCTGGAACTCCCAAGGCTCGGCCCAGCGATCCCAGTACGCGCGATACGAGTCGACCGAACGAACGAGCTGACCATCCCGGCCCTCGGGGCGGAGGTTCGCGTCGACACGGAAGCAGGATCGTGCCAGTTCCATGATGCGTCGCGCGCATCGTTCGAGGGCGGTGCGGTCTCCCTCACCCACGAACATGATGTCGATGTCGCTCGAGTAGTTGAGTTCGTCACCTGCGAGCTTGCCCATGCCGATGACGGCGAGTTCGAGCGCGTCGCCAGCCTCGGCCATGGCGATGGCATGCGCGGCCGAGAGCACCGATCGTCCGAGCGCCGAGAGGTCGGACCCCACGCTCTCGAGTTCCACTCGCCCCGTGAGGTCGGCCGTTGCGATGCGGAGGAACTCGAGATCGCGCCACGCCACGAGTCCTCCGGGCGTGTCGACCGCCCCGATGACGGGCGCGAACGGATCGGCCAGCACCGCCATCGCCTCGGTGGTCCGGGATTCGATCGTGCGAGTCAGTGATCGGCTCGCGGCGAGCACGGCCACGAGGGTGCGCGCCAACCCCTCGTCGTGGTGCAGGCGATCGAGCAGGTCGGGGTGCGCGTCAGCGAGGTGATCGAGTGAGGCCCTCGCCGAAGCCGGTGCCGCACATCGCTCGACGAGTGCATCGAGTGCTGCAGCGGGTCGGGGCTCCACGACCCGGAGGCTATTCCCGATGTCGGGGCGCCGTAGTCTGCTCCCGTGACCCTCGTGCGTGTCGGCCTCGCGCAGTGCAACCCCGTCGTCGGGGATCTCGACGGCAACGTCGCGCGCATCATCGAACTCGCGGCCGAGGCGGAGCGACTCGGTTGTGACATCGTGGCCTTCCCCGAACTCGCGGTCACTGGCTATCCGCCCGAGGACCTCCTGCTTCGCCCTGCGTTCGTCGATCATGCGGTCACTGCCCTCGGGAGCGTCGTCGCAGCCTCGGGTTCGACCGTGCTCGTGGTCGGTTGTGTGCTCCGTTCGGGCACCTCGACCGACCCGTCCGCGTTCTCCGAGCGATCCGGCTCGGTGGCGCGCTCAGCGCTGCACAACGCGGCTGCCGTGTGTTCGAACGGACGGCTGCACGGCACCTACGCCAAGCGTCGTCTTCCGAACTACTCGGTGTTCGACGAGCAGCGGTACTTCGTGCCCGGCACCGACGATCCCGAGTTGTTCGAGGTCGCCGGAGTGCGATTCGGCGTCTCGGTCTGCGAGGACATCTGGTCAGCCGACGGTCCGGTCGATGGTCTCGCCCGTGGCGGGGCCGACCTGATCGTCAACGTCAACGCGTCCCCGTTCAACCTGGGCAAGCACGAGGCCCGCGTCGAGGTGCTCGGTGAGCGGGCGCGTTCGGCCGGTGCGCCCATCGTCTACGTCAATCAGGTCGGTGGTCAGGACGAACTCGTCTTCGACGGCGACTCGATGGTCGTCGATGCCGACGGTGCGCTCGTGCTGCGCGCCCCCCAGTTCGTCGAGGGCCTCTTCGTCGTCGACCTCGAGGTATCGACCAACGATCGTGCGCCATCGCTCGGAGTCATTGCGATCGATGCACCGGCCCGTGCGGCGCGTGGATCGGTCGAATCGGTGGTGACCCCTCCGCTCTCCGAGGAGGCGGAGGTCTGGGATGCGCTGGTCACCGGCACCCGTGACTTCGTGCGCAAGAACGGTTTCTCCGATGTGGTGATCGGACTCTCTGGCGGCATCGATTCCGCGCTCGTCGCAGCCATCGCCGTCGACGCGCTCGGGGCTGACCATGTGCACGGCGTGCTCATGCCATCGCGGTATTCGAGTGATCACTCGATCTCCGACGCCGTCGCCCTGGCCGACAACCTCGGCATCGAGCACCGCACCATTGCCATCGAGCCAGCACACGCTGCGCTGATGGGCATGCTCGAGCCGTCGTACGCCGGTCGGTCGATCGGGTTGGCCGAGGAGAACCTCCAGAGCCGCATCCGAGCCGTCATCCTGATGGGTCTGTCGAATGCATTCGGTTGGTTGTTGCTCAACACGGGCAACAAGAGCGAGTCGTCGGTTGGCTACTCGACGCTCTACGGCGACTCCGCAGGCGGGTACGCGGTCATCAAGGATGTGTCGAAGCTGCTCGTCTACCGACTGTGTCGTTGGCGCAACGCGCAGGCCGGGCGCGAGGTGATCCCTTCGAACGTGCTCGACAAACCGCCGTCGGCGGAACTGCGCCCCGATCAGCGCGATGATCAGAGCCTCCCGCCGTACGAGCAACTCGATCCGATCCTCGCGCTCTACGTCGAGGGCGATCGGTCGGCCGACGAGATCATCGCCGCTGGCCACGATGCTGCAGTGGTCGAGCGCATCGTCGGTCTCGTCGATCTTGCGGAGTACAAACGGCGTCAGTCGCCTCCGGGTCCTCGCATCACCGGCAAGGGATTCGGCAAGGATCGACGGCTCCCGATCGTCAATCGCTATCGGAGTCGGTCATGAACGACGTGACCATCGCGGCCCTCGCGGCAACGTGCGCGCAGCAACAGGATGTGTTCGTCGCGCTCGGCTCGATCGTGCAGAGCGAACCCGACGCAGCGGCGAAGTTGGTGCTCCTCGACATCTCGTCGGCCGCAGGTGCTCTCGCCGTCGAACTCCATGGCGCGCTCGCCGACGCGCTCGGATCCCCCGACGAGGCCGACCGGGCCGTGGGTGAAGCCGCTACCGACGTCGGTGCCGTCGACGCCTCTGTGTGCGCGTCGACCTCCGAACGCCTCGCGCTGGCGGCCGTCGCCCTCGCCGACGCACGCTCGCTGCTCGACGTCGTTCGGGGGACGCCCGACGCCTCGATGGCCGGGGAGCTCGTCGCTCGGGCCGATGCCGTCCTCGCCTCCGGGATGGGCCGCATCGACGCCCTCCTGGCGGCCGGCTGACGATCGTCGCCTCGCCGCGATCGTCGTGTGGGCCCGGTCCGGGGCCATCTCCGGGACCTCCGTGCGGAGGGGCTTGACCGCACCGGTATCGTGTCCAGACGCACCGCGTCGTCCCCGACCGGAGCTGCGGGTCCCCGGACCCGTCGGATTCAGCAAGAGGTGTGCAGTGGCCAAGGAGCGTGTGGAACGCGACGAAGAGGATCTCGTCCGTCTCTACCTGACCGACATCGGGCAGTACCCATTGCTCACCAAGGACGATGAGGTCCGACTGGCCCAGGCCATCGAGAACGGCATCGCGGCCCAGACCGAACTCGACACCACGGTGAAGGGTCTCACTCCGGCGCGCAAGCGCGAACTCAAGCGCGTCGCCAAGCAGGGCACCGACGCCGAGCGCACCTTCGTGCAGTCGAACCTCCGTCTCG
>CAYVUO010000104.1:0-7300 GCA_964454715.1 uncultured Bifidobacterium sp.
TGGACTTCCCGGCACCCACAACCCGCTCATGGCCGCGGCCGAGGCTCGCACCGCCGAGCGTTCCACCGGCGGCGCGCCGGTGTGGTCGCCCTTCGAGGGCGGCATCGCCGACTACTACCTGGGCATGGGCCAGACCGCGGAGAACGTCGCGCAGTTCGAGAACGTGTCCCGACAGGAGCAGGACGAGTTCGCCGCACTGTCGCAGCAGCGTGCCACCGCGGCCCTCGAGCGCGGCTTCTTCGAGCGCGAGATCACTCCGGTCGACACGGTCGACGCCGACGGCAACCCCGTCACCGTCACTCGTGACGACGGCATCCGTGCCGGCACCACTGCAGAGAAGCTGGCCGAGCTGAAGCCGGTGTTCCGCCCCGACGGCACCGTCACCGCCGGAAATGCCTGCCCGCTCAACGACGGTGGTGCCGCGGTGATCGTGATGAGCGATGTCCGCGCCAAGGAACTGGGCATCACGCCGATCGCCCGCGTCATCTCGTCGGGTGTCAGCGGTCTCAACCCCGAGATCATGGGCCTCGGCCCCATCGACGCCTGCCGACAGGCCCTCGCCCGCGCCGGCATGACCATCGATGACGTCGACCTCGTCGAGATCAACGAGGCCTTCGCCGCCCAGGTGGTTCCGTCGGCCAAGCACCTCGGCATCAGCTGGGACAAGCTCAACGTCAACGGCGGCGCGATCGCCCTCGGTCATCCATTCGGCATGACCGGCGCCCGCATCATGGCCACGCTGCTCAACGGCCTCGAGGACACCGGTGGCACCATCGGTCTCGAGAGCATGTGCGTCGGTGGTGGCCAGGGCATGGCGATGGTCATCGAGCGTCTGAGCTGACATGAGCGACGTGGTCGCAGCGACGCGCCGGATCGCGCGTTCGGTGCAGACCACGATCGGTTGGATCTTCTGGGACCCGGGCGCGGTCGAACGCTACGCCGCGCTCGGGTTCCCCGAAGGCTTCGCATCATCCGGCGGCTACATCGCTTCGCGCGCGGCGCCCCTTGCGGCAGCGGGGCCCGATGCCGTCATCGCCGCATTCGGATCGGTCTGCGATGTCGGCATCCGCGCCGTGTTCGATCTCGTCGGCGAGCGTGGCCGATTCGTGGAGTTCTGGGACGCGCGCGACGAGGCCGTGATCGAGGGCCTGCACGCCCATGCGCCGGCCATCATCGAGCCGCTCATCGAGGTCGGGGACCAGTTGTGGTCGATCGTCGATCGGTTGCCCTCGGTCGGGCGCGTGCTCTTCGCCGCGACCCGTGCGATGCCTCGCCCCTCGGACCCGCTCCTGTCGTCCTGGCACGCGGTGAATGCGCTGCGCGAGTGGCGGGGTGACACCCACTGGGCCGTCACCGTCGCCACCGGACTCGATCACGCCGAATCGTCGATCCTGCACAACGCCTGGCTCGGCTACGACGCCGACTGGTTGGCGCTGTCGCGCGGCACGTCGGCCGAGGCGCTCGCTGTCGGATGGGCCAGCCTCGAACGACGGGGCATGGCCCAGCGCCCCGAGGTGCACGACTCGGGCCTCGCACTGCGCCAACACATCGAGGACGAGACCGATCGCCTCACCACACTGCCGTGGGAACTGTTGGGAATCTCACGCACCGAAGCGCTGGCCACCGCGCTCGAACCGCCGTGCGAATTACTGCTCGAGCGGGTCGACGTCACTGCGGGGCCGAACTACCAGCCGGCGTCGCGCACTCGGAGATCGGACCGCCTCTAGGGATGGTCGCTGATGAAGTACGTCAGCGATCTGATGCGACCGTCCTCGACGACGAACAGGTCGAGCACGTGCATCGGCGCCATCTCGGTGGAGAATTCGATCTCGATCTCGACCGCCACACGATCTCCCTCGACGAGCGGTGCTCCGAGCAACTTGGGTTGTGGGCCCGATGCGGCGATCGAAGCCGCGTAGAACTCGTCGATGGCAGGTCGCCCCGCCACGACGGTGCCCAACCCGACGAGGCGCGCATCATCGTGGAACAACTCGACGACGGCGAGATCGCCGGCACGCATGCAGGCGAAGTACCGCTCGACGGCTTCGAGCGGTGTCGGGGTCATGCCCGGCGAAGTTGTGAGAGGTCTCGGACCGCGCCGTTGGCGGCAGAGGTCGTCATCGCGGCATAGGCCTGGAGTGCCTGCGAAACCTTGCGGGCGCGCTGTTCACGCGGCGACCACGCGGCAGCTCCACGTGCTTCCTCCTCCGCACGTCGCTCGGCGAGCGTGGCGTCGTCGACGTCGAGGGTGATCGACCGAGCCGGGATGTCGATCGAGATGATGTCGCCATCGCGCACGAGTCCGATGAGGCCACCCTCGGCCGCTTCGGGCGAGACGTGACCGATCGAGAGACCGGACGTGCCGCCGCTGAAACGACCGTCGGTCAGGAGCGCACACTCGCGCCCCAGACCACGACCCTTCAGGTAGGAGGTCGGATAGAGCATCTCCTGCATGCCGGGGCCGCCCTTGGGGCCCTCGTAGCGGATGACGACGACCTCACCCGCCTTCACCTCGTCGGCGAGGATCGCGTCGACCGATGAGTCCTGACTCTCGAACACCCGGGCCGGGCCCGAGAAGCGGAACAGTTCCTCATCGACGCCCGCGGTCTTCACGATGCAACCGTCGAGCGCGACGTTGCCATAGAGCACGGCGAGGCCGCCCTCGGTCGTGTAGGCGTTGTCGACCGAACGGATGCAACCGGCGACTCGGTCGGTGTCGACCGACGGCCAACGCGTGCTCTGACTGAACGCCACCTGTGTCGGGATCCCGGCTGGGCCGGCGAGCCACAGCTGACGCGCCTCCGCCGTGCAGGTATCACGCATGAGATCCCATTGATCGAGCGCATCGCGCAACGACGCACTGTGCACGGTCGGCAGGGAGGAATCGAGCAGTCCGGCGCGATCGAGTTCGCCGAGGATGCCCATGATCCCGCCCGCGCGATGCACATCCTCGATGTGATACAGGTCGGTCGCGGGTGACACCTTGCAGATGTTCGGAACACGTCGGCTGAGCGCGTCGATGTCGGCCATCGTGAAGTCGACACCCGCTTCACGGGCCGCGGCGAGGATGTGCAGCACGGTGTTCGTGCTGCCACCCATTGCGATGTCGAGTGTCATCGCGTTCTCGAACGCCGCCTTCGTGGCGATCGAACGCGGAAGGACCGACTCGTCATCCTTCTCGTAGTAGCGCTTGGCCAGATCGACGATCAGTCGGCCTGCGGCGAGGAACAGTTGCTCGCGGTCCGAGTGGGTGGCGACGACGGTGCCATTGCCCGGCAGCGAGAGACCGAGTGCCTCGGTGAGGCAGTTCATCGAGTTCGCGGTGAACATGCCCGAGCACGACCCGCAGGTCGGGCAGGCCGAGCGTTCGATCGCGAGCACATCCTCGTCGGAATAGGAATCATCTGCGGACTTCACGATCGCCGAGATGAGGTCGACCTTGACCTCGGTGCCGGCGAGACGCGTCTTGCCCGCCTCCATGGGGCCACCCGACACGAACACGACCGGGATGTTGAGACGCATCGCGGCCATGAGCATGCCCGGTGTGATCTTGTCGCAGTTCGAGATGCACACCAGCGCGTCGGCGCAGTGCGCGTTGACCATGTACTCGACCGAATCGGCGATCAGGTCGCGGCTCGGGAGGCTGTAGAGCATTCCGTCGTGACCCATCGCGATGCCGTCGTCGATTGCGATCGTGTCGAACTCCTTGGCCACACCACCCGCGGCCTCGATCTCGCGGGCGACGAGCTGGCCGAGATCCTTGAGGTGGACGTGGCCGGGCACGAACTGGGTGAACGAGTTGGCGACCGCGATGATCGGCTTCTCCCAGTCGTCCTCGGTCATGCCCGTGGCCCGCCACAGTGAGCGGGCTCCGGCCATGTTGCGGCCCTCGGTGGTGGTGCGTGAGCGATACGTCGGCATGGGCATCACGCTACTTGGCGGCGGGCAACCGCCCACAGTGGGATCGGCTCGCCGCCACCACAGCGGGCTACCCCGATCGACCGACGGCGTGATCGGTGAACGACCGATCGATCAGGCGACCGTCGGGGATCGGCTTCTCGTAGGTCGCGATCACGTTCAATTCGATGAAGAGCTCCTGCATGCGCTCAGCGGTGGCCGAGCGGATCTCCCAGTCGAACACGAGTGATGGCGTCTTCTTCATGAAATCGGTGTTCGGCTGGTTCATGTCCTTGGCCAACTGGGTCATGACCACGTCGTCCTGGTGATAGTCACCGGACAGGTAGGTGTTGATGGTTCGCACGACGGCGCGAACGAATGCGTCGCCCACGGCTGGGCTGTCATGCAGGAGGTTCTTGCCGAAGAGCACGAACCCCATCGGCTCCGCCGGCACCTGTGTGGCCACCATCACGTAGTCCGGACCGACGAACGACTGCCACACGGGGTCGATGAGATTCACACAGTCGACTGCTCCGTTCTTGAGCGCAGTCGGTCCCTCGGTGGCCGGCACCACCATCGTGCGCACGCGTTCCGCGTCGTAGTCGGGCACGCGCTTGCGCAGTTCCTCGACCGCATAGAAGAAGGCCACTGACGATTTGCCCGACGCCGTCGCCCACACCATGTCCTGGGTCTCGGCCGGAGTAGGGTTCATCGAATCACGGAAGGACGCTCGCCGACACGAGAGGCCATTCTGCGGGACCGTGTAGTCGCCGGCGTACGGGGGGAAGTAGTTCCCCATGACGGCACGGACCGGGAGCTTGATGCGTTCCGCATTGAAGAACGCCAGGTCGTAGGCCCCGACCGCCACATCGATCTGCCCTTGGGCCAACTGCGGCACGGCGTCGTATCCGGGAATGGCGACGATGTTGATGGAGAGGTTCTCCTTGGCGAACTCCCCCATCGAGTCGGCCAGCAGCACCGGAGCCGCATACTCCAACTTCCACGGGATCGACACGATGAGGTTGGTCGGTCGTGAGAGGGGCTTCGGCGCCGGCGCCCCCGGAGCGCAGCGGGCGACCTTCCGAGCGGGCGACAGATCGGCCGGATCGGTCCAGCCGTTCTCACACCCGGCGACCGGAACGATCTCTGCACGAAGGTCTGGAAGACGAGACGACGTCGACCGTGCGCCCGAACTGCACGCGACCGCAAAGGCGGTGCATGCGATGATGGCGACGATCGCCAGCGACCGCCGAGGATGTGAGCGACCGATCATCGAACCTCGACACCCTCGTCATCCTTGGCCCACGGAGCAACCAAGCGACCGATCCGGCGCACGATCCAAGTGAACAGCACCCCGAGCAATGCGGCCACGATGATCGCCACGTACATCTGTCCTGGATCGAGGACCTGTCGCGCCGAGTTGATGCGGTACCCGAGACCGGCGTTGCGCGGCGCATAGACGAACTCGACGCCGATCACCGTGAGTACGGTCACGCCCGCAGCCACGCGAAGGCCCACGAAGATCTGGGGCAGCGCACCGGGCAACAACACCTGCCGGAACAGTTGCCATCTACCAGCACCGAACGAGATCGCAGCTTCGCGGAGTCCCTTCGGCACGGTCATCACAGCGGTCATCGTCGAGATCCACACGAAGAAGAACACCGAGAGAGCGATCACTGCGATCACCGGCTTCTCGTCGAAGCCGAGGATCAAGAGGAACACACCGATGAGCGCCAGCTTCGGCACGGTGTAGAGCGCCGACAGGAGCGGTTCGAACGCTGCGCGACCTAGCCTGCTCATGCCCATCCAGAAGCCGAGCAGGAGACCCAGCAGGGCACCCCAGAAGTAGCCCCACAACACGCGCTGGATCGAGGCCCAGACGTCGACCCACATACGGCCACCCGGTGCGTCCTCGAACAGTTCGGGGGCCCGACTGAACAGATCGGACGGAGCCGGGTACAGCCCGGAGTTGATCCATTCGCGGCTCGAAGCGACCTGCCAGAGCACGATCAACGCAACCGGCACTCCGATCGCGAGCGCGAGCTCCACCCGGCGCCGACGACGGCGGTGACCCGCCGGATCGGCCTCGGCCGGTCCGGGCCGACGCACGACCGTCACCTTGGCAACGACATCGTTCGTCGCGGTCACTTCGTCACCCCCATGAGATCCCCGGTGGACGCGAGGTGGTTCTGCACCTCGACCCGCATCAACTCCCACAGTTCGTCGTGCAACTCGATGAACTCCCGTGATGACCGTGCACCCTCCGCCGACCGCGGACGCTCGATGGGAACGAGTCGGTCAGCGATGATGCGGCCCGGTCGATTCGACAGCATGATGACCCGATCGGCGAGGAGGATCGCTTCCTCGATGCTGTGGGTGACGAACACGACGGTTCGCCGATCGGACTGCCAAAGCTCGAGGAGTTGGTCCTGCAATACGTGGCGCATCTGCGCGTCGATGGCCGAGAACGGTTCATCCATCAGCAGGATCTCGGGCTCGACTGCGAGCGCACGAGCGATGGCGACTCGCTGCTTCATGCCGCCCGAGAGTTGCGACGGATACGCCCCGCCCCGATCACCCAGTCCGAGGCGCTCGAGGTAGTGCTGGGATCGCTCGTTGCCCTCCTTCTTGGGCACGCCTGCGAGGTCGAGCCCGAACCGCACGTTCTTCAACACGGACTTCCACGGGAAGATCGAGTAGTCCTGGAAGACGGTGGCCGTGGCTCGATCGGCATGCGAGACGCGCAGGTCGATCTCTCCGGTGCTCGGTAGCGATAGGCCACCGATCATCCGCAGCAGCGTCGACTTCCCGCACCCAGACGGGCCGATGAGGCACACGAACTGCCCGTCGGGGATGTCGAGATCGACGGGGCCGAGCGCATGGACGGCGTTCGTCCCATCGACATAGGTGCACGTGACGTCGCGCATGGAGATGCGGGGGCCAGGCGCAGGCAGGTCACCACTCGCGATCACTTCGGTGGGCATGTGCTCAACCTTCGACGACGTCGATGAACTCGGGAAATGGTGCCGGCGGAGGCTGGACCCCAAAGCGCTCGCGCAGCTCGCGGATCGGCCTCTCGGCGAAGGACAGCAACTGGTGGTCGTTGTAGTTCTCGACGCACAGCGCTCCACGATTGAACGCCGCAAGCACGAGTTCCATGGCTCCTTCGCGCGAGAACAGGGAGCTCTTCGCCACGAACTCCTCGTCTCCAAGGAGTCCGACTTCGTAGGCAGCGAGGCCCACGACGAACTGCATCCAATGGGCGTCGTTGTCCTTCATGCCGATCTGGAACGCGGAGAGCGCCAATTCCTCGGGCGCACTCGGACCGAACCCGGCGATGAGATGACTCATGTCGTGCTGCACGAAGAACGCCGGGTTGGAGACGCCCTCGCCAGGGATCTTG
>CAYVUO010000105.1:0-5046 GCA_964454715.1 uncultured Bifidobacterium sp.
GCGGGTGGCGACGCGCTGCGCGCCGATGGCGGGAGTGGTGACGACGACCATCTCGGCCTGGGGGAGCATGCGAGCAAGACCCATCTGCACGTCACCGGTACCGGGAGGGAGATCGATGACGACGTAGTCGAGATCGTTCGCCCACGCGACATCTTCGAGGAAGTGCTGCACGGCGCGGTTGAGGATGAGCCCGCGCCACATGAGTGCGTCGGTCTCGTCGTCGACGAGGAACCCCATCGACACGACATCGAGTCGGCCCGATCCCACTGGCATCGAGTGGGGGATGATGCGGCGCGTGCCGTCGGCATCCTTCTCGGCGCCGAGACGACCATCGAGCCCGAGCATGCGCGGGATGGAGAAGCCCCAGATGTCGGCGTCGATGACGCCGACGGCGAAGCCGCGCCGCGCGAGTGCCGCGGCGAGGTTGGCGGTGACCGATGACTTGCCCACACCGCCCTTGCCCGATGCGATCGCCAGCACCCGGGCTCCGGTGGGCACGGCATTGGGGCCGGCATTGGACTGCGCGACTCGGCGAGCCACGGCCATGGTGGCGGCGCGTTGGTCGGCGTCCATCTCGGCCCAGTCGATGCGCACCTTGGTGACGCCGGGCAGGGCCTCGACCCTGCTGCGCACCTCGCGGGCGAGTTCGGCCCTCAGCGGACAACCGGCAGTGGTGAGGGCGACGGTGACGGTGACGACGCCGTCACCGGCGATGGACGCCCCCCGGGCCATGCCCAACTCGACGATGTCGGCACCGAGCTCGGGGTCGATCACGCCACGGAGGGCGGCCAGCACGTCATCGGACTCGATCTGCACGGTGCCTCCCTTCCGCTCCGGGCGCCGATGCTACCGATGGTCGTCGCCCGGGCCGCGGCCGACCTGTCCATTCCCGGCGCGCACCGCTACGCTTGGGGTCTCTTCGACATGTACCTGGAGGACGATCACATGATCACTCTCACCGACAACGCGACCGTCAAGGTCAAGGAACTCATCGCCCAGGAGGGTCAGGACGGCCTCATGCTGCGCGTCCAGGTGCGCCCCGGTGGCTGCGCCGGTTACAGCTACGAGATGTTCTTCGACTCCGATACCGAGGCCGACGACATGGTCGCCGATCAGGGTGGCGTCAACGTGGTGGTCGATCCGTCGAGCGCCCAGCTGCTCACGGGCGCCACGCTCGACTACAAGGATGGTCTCCAGGGAGCCGGCTTCTCGATCGACAACCCCAACGCGCAGAAGTCGTGCGGTTGCGGCAACTCGTTCAGCTGAACCCGCTCACATCGATGTGGTGACGGCCGCCCGTGAGGGCGGCCGTTGCGCGTCTCAGGCGACGGCCCTCAGCGCGGTCGTGAGTTCGACGCGGTCCCAGATGTTGTCGAGACGTGACGTGATGGTGCCGTCGCCGTTCACGATGAACAGGCTGGGTTCGTAGGTGAGGCCGAGTGCCTCGATGGCGGGAGTCGTGCCGGATGATGCGGGATCCGACCCCGCGCCGGGGTTCTTGTAGACCTCGGCGTGGAGGAACTGCACCGTGGGGAATGCGGCGCGTTGCTCGAGCACCATGTCGAGCACCGGGCCGCACACCGCGGTGCGGCAGTAGGCGGGAGTGCCCACGAGGAGCGCGACGGGTGCGCGACGACCCAGTGCCTCGGTGACGGTGCGATCGTGCAGCGGGCACTGCGGCGACGCGGTGCAGATCGGTGTGACCCCGCGCGCGTCGGTGATGGTGGGGGTGACGATGCTCGGCAACTTCTGACCGGGCTGGAGCAACTTCACCTGCTCGGGTGTGCTCACCGCGAAGTTGGCGCTCGTGCGTTCACCACCGAGTTCGGTCTCGACCCTCCACGAGCCAGAGCGATCGAAGGTGTGGGTGAGCGGGTAGTACCCGATCGGCACACCATCGGCGTGGCGGGCGACCGTGACCGGTGCGCCCACCGCCTCGTCGCGGAAGTACATCTGGAGTCGCAGGATCTCGGGACCGGTCGTGGCGGGAGGTCCTTCGGAGGTGCTGATGATGAAGGGCAGGCGCTGCGGTGATCCCGTGACCAGGAAGTTGCCCGAGTAGTTGAACAGGCCCGTGAGTTGGTCGCTGGTCGACTCGGTCAGGCCGATCGTTCCCGACTTCGACGAGCCGCAGGCCGTGAGGAGTGAGGGCGCGGCGAGCGACAGCGCACCGATCGCGCCCACGCCGGCGCCGAGGCGGAGGAACGACCTTCGGTCGTGGCGCGGGCCCGTCGATTCGGTGCTCATGGCCTTCGAACCTATCCTGCGCGCGATGACCGAGAGCCTCGCCCCGTCCACCGTCGAACTGATCGTCGACGGCGAACGCGTGGTGGTTCCCGATCACCTCACGTTGCTGGCTGCGCTCCGGGGGCCGGTGGGCAGTCGTGGCCCGAAGGCCGGATGCAATCCGCAGGGTCAGTGTGGATGCTGCACCGTGCTGGTCGATGGCGCGCCGCGCGTGGCGTGCGTGCTTCCGGTGCGACGTGTTGCCGGACGCACCGTCACCACCGTCGAGGGTCTCGGCGCCGAAGTTCGTGACGAGTGGGCCGCTGCGCTCCTGGCGACCGGGGGTAGTCAGTGCGGCTTCTGCACCCCGGGCATCGTGTGTCGACTCGAGGGTCTGAGGGCGAAGGGCACCGCACCCGATGCGAGTGGCGCAGTCGATCGCGCACTCGCCGCCCATCTCTGTCGGTGCACCGGATGGCAGACGATCACCGAGGCTTGGCGACTCGTGGCGGGCGGCGAATCCCCTGTCGCGCCCGGCGAGCGAGATCTCGATGCTGCTTCGCAGCGAGCGACGATCGAGGGGCGTTCGTCGCAGCGGGTCGGCGCCGACATCGCGCTCGGACGCGGCGGATTCTCGGAGGACACCGCGCCGCGAGATGCGCTCGTCGCCGTTCCCGACGGCGATGGTGGTTGGGTCGTCGCCGAGTCGTTGCCCGCGGCCCGCGAAGCGGCCGGAGTCGTACCGGGACGTCATGGCACCACAGCGGTCGAACCGCCGCTCGCACTGCCCGAGGGGGACTGGGCCGTCGCGTTGCGCACGAGTTGGGTGGAGCCCGCGTACCTGGAGCTCGACGCCACGTGGTGCGAACCGGGAGGCGAACCGTTCACATCCCTGGCCAACGGTGGTGCGTTCGGTGGGAAGTCGGCATCGCCATTGGGACAGGTGGCGCGTCGTCTCGCCGACGAACATCAGCGCCCGGTGAGAGTGGTGCTGTCACGCGAGGACGTCGTGCGCATGGGCCCGAAGAGGCCGCCCATCGCCGCAGGTGTGCGTGCCGACGGCTCGGGTGTGGTGCGTGTCGCCCGTACGCCGGGCATCGTCGATGCCATCCGTTCGATTGCGCCCGGACTCGAGGTCGAGGAGGTCGACATCGCCGGCCCCATGACCTCGACCGCGCTCCGAGGTGCCGGATGGGTCGAGGCCGCGACACTGCTCGCCGGCCTGCGTGCGTCGATCGAACGAGCGGATGCAACGGTGCACGACTGCACCGTCACATCGCCCGATGGCGCGACGGCGACGGTGCGGATCGCTGACGATGGCATCGTGCATGTCGATCTGCACTGTGGTCGCGTGCTCGACGCGGTCGTGCTTCGTTCCTACGCGATCGGTGCCGTGCACATGGCGCTCGGTTGGGTCACGAGCGAAGGGCTCTCCGTGTTCGACGACGGCACGATCGCCGATCTCACGATTCGATCCTTCGGAGTGCTGCGCGCGTCGGACATGCCGCCGGTCGTGGTGCAGTTGCATGAGGACGACGACGGCGAGCCGGTCAACGGCTCCGACGCGGTGTTCGCCGCAGCGGCCGCCGCCATCTGGTGCGCGCAGGGTCTACCCGTCGACTGGCCGACGCGTCGGCCACCCGTTGTGCCACAGTGACGGACATGTCGACTCCCATCGGTCCCTACACACCGATCGTGCGCGCCGGTGACTTCCTCGTCGTCTCCGGTCAACTCGGTCTGCGCGACGGCGAGATGGTCTCGGGTGGTGTGCAGGCCGAGACGACCCAGGCCATCGCCAACCTGGAGGCGCTGTTGAAGGGAGAGGGAGCGTCGCTCAGCGATGTGGTCAAGACGACGGTCTTCCTCCGTCACATGCGCGACTTCGACCTGATGAACGAGTGCTACGTCGCCGGCTTCGGCGATCACCGCCCCGCTCGCTCGGCGTTCGCCGTGGCCGAGCTGCCGCGACTCGCCCTCGTCGAGATCGAGGCCTGGGCCTGGGCCCCGGTGGCCCGTTGACCGTCCGCTAGGGTCGTCACATGGCCGGAGCGATCCTCATCATCCTCGTGCTCGTCATCGCGATCCCCGTGGGATTCCTGATGACGATGACCCTGCTGGCCGGTGTGCTGGGGTGGTCCGTGGAGTCCGAGGTGGACGACACCTGGGCCGGTACCGAGTGGGAAGCACTCGGCGGCACCGACGCCACCGCCTGACACGTCGCCGACCGTTCATCCGTCGTTCGGCCCGACCTTCTTGGCCGGACACCCTCCCGCGTGTACGGTTCTGCGGTCAACGCAGTG
The DNA here is from genome assembly GCA_964454715.1 of uncultured Bifidobacterium sp. Taxonomy (GTDB): domain Bacteria; phylum Actinomycetota; class Acidimicrobiia; order Acidimicrobiales; family Acidimicrobilacustridaceae; genus Acidimicrobilacustris. The sequence continues at coordinate 4,527 of CAYVUO010000105.1, forward strand.
CAGGGAAGGCTTCCGACCCCGCAGCATAGAAAGGGAGTCGGAAATGGCTACCGGTACCGTCAAGTGGTTCAACGCAGAGAAGGGCTACGGCTTCATCTCCCGTGAGGGAGGCGCCGACGTGTTCGTGCACTACAGCGCGATCACGGGCTCGGGCTATCGCTCGCTCGAAGAGGGTCAGGCCGTGGAGTTCGAGGTCACCTCGGGCCCCAAGGGCGACCAGGCCCAGGACGTGCGTCCGGTCTGATCGACCGAACCACAACTGAACGTCGTGACGGACCGCCCTCGGGCGGTCCGTTCCGCGTTCGGGGACGGTGGGCGACGGGCCGCGTCGGTGGAGGGGTTCAGGGCGCCCAGCGCGACTGACCGAAGCGGTAGCCGACGCTGCGCACGGTCTGGATGAGACCGGCGTGATGCTCGCCCAACTTCGCCCGCAGTCGTCGGATGTGCACGTCGACGGTGCGCGCACCGCAGTAGTACTCGTAGCCCCACACGCGGCTCAGCAACGTCTCGCGCGTGAACA
>CAYVUO010000105.1:5056-7207 GCA_964454715.1 uncultured Bifidobacterium sp.
CGTATTCCATGTAGGTGAGATCGAGGGGCTTGCCGCCGATCGCGGCCTGATAGGTCTCGAGGTTGAGCACGAGGTCGCCGTACTCGACGAGCTCCGGCTGCACACCGCGACCCGAACGCCAGAACAGGTGCTTGAGTCGCGCCTCGAGTTCGCGCGGATGGAACGGCGCGAGGCAGAAGTCGTCGAACAGTTCGTCGCGCAGTTCGAGGTCACCGAGTTGTGTGCCGTTGACGAGCAGGAGAACCGGCTCGAGCAGCGAGTCGTTCTTGCGCAGGGCCCGACACATCGCGAACGCACCCTCGGGGTCGTCGTAGGCGCAGATGATGGCGCCGGCCCAACCGTCGGTCGGTTCGAGGCGCGTCGCCGACACCTCGTCGCCGACGGCCTTCCAGGCCCAACCGGCGAGATCGAGGGCCTGGGCCAACTCCGGCGGGGCCGGATCGGGGAACAGGAGCAGCGCTTCCATCACAGGTTGGGCAGGTACCGATCGAGCTCGAACTGGGTGACCTGCGACTTGTAGTCGAACCATTCGGCCCGCTTGTTGCGCAGGAACCATTCGAAGATGTGCTCGCCGAGCGTCTCCGCCACGAGCTCGGAGCGCTCCATGACGTCGAGTGCCTCCGACAGCGACTGCGGCAGGGGACCGATGCCCTCGGCCCGACGCTGCTCCGGCGTGAGTTCGAACACGTTCGACGCGGCCTCGGGCGGGAGGTCGTAGCCCTCCTCGACACCCTTGAGGCCCGCAGCGAGCATCACCGAGAACGCGAGGTACGGGTTGCAGGCCGGGTCGGGGGCGCGGTACTCGATGCGGGTCGAGGACTGCTTGCCCTTCTTGGTGACGGGAACACGAACGAGCGCGCTCTGGTTGTTGCGGGCCCATGTGATGTGCACTGGCGCCTCGTAACCGGCGATGAGGCGCTTGTAGGAGTTGACGGTCTGGTTGGTGACCGCGGTGATCTCCGGTGCGTGGCGCAACAGGCCGGCGATGAAACCACGACCGACCTTCGACAGGCCGTAGGGATCGCCCGGCTCGTGGAACGCGTTCTCGTCGCCCTCGAACAACGACATGTGGGTGTGCATGCCCGAACCCTGCACACCGATGAGCGGCTTCGGCATGAACGTCGCGAACGCGCCCTGCTCCTGCGCGATCTCCTTGACCACGAGGCGGAACGTCATGATGTTGTCGTCCATCGTGAGTGCATCGGTGTAGCGCAGATCGATCTCGTGCTGGCTCGGCGCGTCCTCGTGGAACGAGTACTCGACCGGGATGCCCATGGCCTCGAGCACGAGCAGCGTGCGCTTTCGCAGGTCGCTCGCGACGTCGGCGGTGGTGAGGTCGAAGTAGGAACCGGAGTCGAGCGGGACGAGCGGCTTCCGCGGATCGCCCTCGGAGAAGTAGAAGAACTCCATCTCGGGTGCGGTCATGAAGGTGAAGCCGCGCTGACGGGCCCGATCGAGGTTGCGCTTGAGCACCTGTCGGGGATCTCCCTCGAACGGTGTCTCGTCCTGACTGAGGATGTCGCAGAACATGCGGGCCGACACATCGTCGCTGTTGCCCCAGGGCAGCAACTCGAAGGTGTTGGGGTCGGGCTTGGCTAGGACGTCGCTCTCCTGGATGCGGCTGAAGCCGTCGATGGCCGAACCATCGAAGTGCATGCCCTCCTCGAACGCGTTCTCGAGCTCGGCGGGGGAGATGGCCACCGACTTGAGCTGTCCGAGCACATCGGTGAACCAGAGGCGGATCAGCCTGACCCCTCGTTCCTCGACGGTGCGCAGCACGTAATCCATCTGACGTTCCATGTGGCCATTGTCCCACCTGGCCCCGCTCCGTCCAAAGGGCGTTCGGGTGCCCCGGTGGTCAGTTCACAGTGCGTTCACAATGGGGCAACAGCGGGGAAAAACCGGGGTGGCACGGTGTTACTCGTCCCCGGCCCCGCTCAGCGGGAGTCCAGGGGTGACTAATGTCCACACGACTCGGGGCGGGTGCCCCGAAGCATGACGAGGAGGAATCGTGCAGGAACGCACCCCCGAAGAGGTACTCAAGCTGGTGAAGGACGAGGGGTGTGAGTTCGTCGATCTCCGCTTCTCCGACCTACCCGGCATCATGCAGCACGTCACCATTCCCGCCCGCGTGCTGAGTGAGGCTCCCTT
>CAYVUO010000106.1:0-5280 GCA_964454715.1 uncultured Bifidobacterium sp.
GAGTGAGCCGCTCTGCCGACTGAGCTACCCGGGCGGGAGCCGCTGAGCGTAGCCGCGGCGTCCGCGGGCGCCCATTCCGGACCGGTCAGGCCGGCAGGGCACCTAGGCGCAGGAACAGGGCGACCAGTTGCAGGCGTTCACCGGCATTGCGCACCAGGGCCCGGTCGGCCTCGGCGATGAGCCCGATGGCGGTGATGTCGCGAGCGGGGCGGGCGGCGGTGAGCATGTCGTCGCGGTAGCGACGCGACATCGCGGCGAATCCGGCTCGGATCTCGTCGGTGCGGTAGCGACGGGCCTCGCGCTTGTGGCGTTCCTCGAGCTGCTTCCGACCCGAACCGCGCGCGCCGACCTCCTTGATGCGCTCGTCGAGTTCAGCCGCCTCAGCCTCCTGACGGGCCACGAGCGGAGTCATCGCGTCATCGATCATCGCGAGCAACGCATCGACGAGCGCGACGGCGCGGCCACCGGTGCCGTCGAGGCGGCCGGGCACGGCCGACCATGCGGCGAGTCGCAGGGCGAGACGTTCGTCGGTGGCGAGCACGCGCGCTCGTCCGAGATCACCGCCCGCGGCAGCAGCCGCCGATCGCGCTTGGTCGACAGGGATGCCCTCGTCGATGAGGCGCTGCACGACGCGTTCCTCGGTCAACGGGGCGAGATCGATGCGCACACAACGACTGGCGATCGTGACGAGATCGGGCGGCACCTCATCGGCCAACACGATGAACACCGTGCTGGGCGGTGGTTCCTCGATGGTCTTGAGCAGGATCGGCGCGCGATCGCCGAGGAGATGGAACTCGTCGAGGATGACGACCTTGGGACCACCCTCGACCGATGATCGCATCGCGGTCTTGATGACGGAACGGGCATCGTCGGCCGAGATGCTCGCGCCCTCGCGTTGCACGAGCGTCACATCGGGATGCGCGTCATTCAGCGCGAGCGTGGCGTGGCGCGCGGCGTCGTCACCGGTACGCTCAGCGCTCACCAACGCTCCGGCGAAGGCACGGGCGAGAGCCTTCTTGCCGGTTCCATGACCACCGACGAACAAGTACGCGTGCACCGGTGCCGCGGCCCAGGTGCGCAGTTGCGCCACTGCGTCGTCCTGACCCACGACCGCACCCCACAGATCGACGCCGGCGGTTTCGGCGGGCAGCGGTGGAGCAGTCGTGGTCACATCGGCAGTTGTAGCCGCTCGGCGACGACGGTGCGCACGGCGCGCGCGACCTCATCGATCGAGCCGGTGCCGTCGAGCACGACCCAGCGGTCGGGATCGACCGCGGCCTGCTTCAGGAATCCGTCGGCCACCGCACGATGGAACGACTCCGGTTCATCCTCCATGCGGTCGCCCGCGCCACCGAGGCGACGCGTCGCCTCCGGTGCCGGCACGTCGAGCACGATCACCAGATCGGGCCACACTCCCCCGGTGGCCCAGAGCGAGAGGTCGCGCACCTCGTCGACGGGAAGTCCGCGGCCGTAGCCCTGGTACGCGATCGAGGAGCCGGCGAACCGGTCGGTGACCACATGACGACCAGCTGCAAGGGCGGGCTCGACGATCTCGGCGACATGTTGTGCACGGTCGGCGGCCATGAGCAGGGCCTCGGCGCGGGCGTCGAGCGCCACGGTGTCGCGGCCGAGCACGAGCTCGCGGATGCGCGCGCCGATGGCCGTGCCGCCGGGCTCGCGGGTGAGCACTGCATCGAGCGCTCGGGCCAAGTGCGCCGCCTGTGTGGACTTGCCACAGGCCTCGCCGCCCTCGAATGCGATGAATCGTCCGCGGCTCATGACTCGACCGGTGGTTCGAAGCGCGACGGATGGATCCCCTGCGCGGCGCGGAAGGCGCGCTGGCCGGCCCGCAGCGATGCGCCGGCGGCGAAACCGGCGGCGATGATGATGATCGCCGCCAACCAGAGGGCGAGGCGCACGCCGGGGAGTTCGAAGGTGCGACCGGCGACGTCGACCGCACCGCCCAGCAACGAACTCGAGAGGCGGCCGAGGATGGCGGCGAGCAGCGGACCGGCGACCATGGCGATGAGCACGCAGAGGCGCACGAGTGTGTTGAGCGAGCTGAACACACGACCGCGCAGATCGTCATGCACCTCCTGTTGCAACATCGCGAAGCCGAGCACGTAGACGGGGCCGACGGCCATGCCCATCAGTCCGACGAACGCGACGGCGATGCCGAGATGTGAACTCGACGCAGCGCAGAACAGTGCGATTCCGGCGACGAACAGCGAGGCGGTGAACACGGTGGTGGGATGCAGTCGCTTCTGGAATGCCGACACGCCGACCACACCGATGGCCACGCCGAAACCGAGTGCGGTGGTGAACAGGCCGTAGCCCGCAGCGCCGGCATCGAGCACCTCGGTGGAGAACACCGCACCGAGCGGGATGAGCATGCCGCCACCGATGAGACCAGTGGCAAGGCCAAGATTCACGGCCCGCACGGTGTGGTTGGAGAACACCTCGCGCCAGCCCTCGCGCAGTTCGTGGAAGGTCGCCTTGATGTCGACCCGACGTTCGTCGTCGGCGACGCGCACCTTGCGTTCGCGCTTGGGCAATGGCAATCGATGGATCATCCACGCCGAGAACAGGAACGTGCAGGCGTCGACATAGAACGCGAGATCCATCTGATTGCTCTCGAACCATGAGAGCGCAGGCACCTTGCCGATCCAGATCGAGATGCCGGCGAGCAGTGCGAACAGCAATGAGGCGAATGGGAACGTGCCGTAGGCCGCGGCCAAGGAGAGCGAGTTCGCAGTCGTGAGGTGGTCGTGGGGGACGAGGTTCGGCACCTCGGAGTCCTTCGCCGGTGACCACAACAACGTGAGCACCTCGAGCGCCAGCGATGCGAGCACGAGACCGACGACATCGCGCACGAACGGAAGACACGCGATGACGATGGCGCGACCGATGTCGCAGGTGACCATGACCTTCTTGCGATCCCACCGATCGACGAGCACGCCGGCGAGCGGACCGAAGAAGAAGCCGGGCACGATGCGCGCCGCCATGACGAGGGAGATCGCGCCCGCACCCGCACCACCGCCGATGCTGGCGGCGAGCAGGATGATGGCCGAGAAGCCGAGCCAGTCACCGGTGGCCGACACCACCTGCACGAGCCAAAGACGGAAGAACTCGTGCGACCCGAACAGTCGCACGTGCAGTCCGGGTCGATCATTGGGGTCGGGCACCGAGATCGAACCGGTCTCGGAACCGTCATCGGCCTCCACCACGGCATGGGGCCGGAAGGCGCCGGGGACCACGGGTCGGGTCCACCCCGGCACCGTGAGGTCGGCGTCGGTGGCATCGGGGCCCGTCGAGGGCTCCCCCGCCGGGCCGTCCGGATCGTCCCGGGGGTCCGGTCGGAGAACGGCCATGCCCCGAGCCTAGGAGAGCCCCGTCGGGGGCTCGGGAACCGCCTCAGTCGTCGGTCGAGCGAGCGGCGTGGTCGCGGGCGGCCTTCGAGGCCCCCTTGGCCACAGTGCGTGAGGTCAGGGGGTCGGGCGAACGGCGCTTGGCCGTGGCCTTCTTCGCAGTGCGCTTCTTGGCCGCAGCCTTCTTGGCCGGGGCCTTGGCCACCGACTTCTTGGCCGCCTTCTTGGCGGCTGGGCCACCGTTCTCGGCGATGTAGTCGCGTCGGGCCTGGAGCAGTTCGGCGCCGCGTTCCGGGCTGAGGGTCTCCGCCACGTCGCCGACCCGCAACGACGCGTTGATCTCGCCATCGGTGACGTACGCACCGAAGCGTCCGTCCTTCACGACCATCGGTCGGCCCGAGACGGGATCGGGACCCAACTCGGCGAGTGGCGGCTTCGGCGCGCTGCGGCCGCGACGCTTGGGCTGGGAGAACAACCAGAGTGCGTCGTCGAGGGTGACGGTGAGCAGCTGCTCCTCCGACTCGAGACTGCGCGAATCGGGCTTCTCGCCCTCACCCTTGGTGAGGTACGGACCGAACTTGCCGTTCTGCGCGCGGATCTCCTCACCGGATTCGGGATCGACGCCGAGCATCTTGGGGAACGACAGCAACTGCAATGCGGTATCGAGGTCGACCGAATAGGGATCCATCGTCTTGAACAACGACGCGCGTCGCGGTTTGCCATCGGGTGCTTCGTCGATCTCGCCGAGCTGCACGTATGGCCCGAAGCGTCCGCTCATCACGAACACCGTGAGATCGGTGTCGGGATCGGTGCCGATGGGCTTGCCCCCCTTGGGCATCGCCAGCAGCTCGAGTGCCTTCTCGACGCTCAGATCGGCGGGCGGGAGGTTGTCGGGGACGCTCGCGGTGTCGTCGCCGCGCTGCACGTACGGCCCGAACTTGCCCGGCTTGGCGACGACGGGTGTGCCGTAGGCGTCGAGACCGAGTTCGAACGTATTGATCGCAGCGGCATCGATCTCGGGGAGTCGATGGGTGACGAGATCGCGCAGACCGTCCTTGCGCACGCCGTCGACGAGCGGTCCGAAGTAGAACTCGGCGAGCGCGTCAGTGCTATCGGCCTCGCCATTCGAGATCCGATCGAGCATCTCCTCGAGCTGCGCAGTGAATCCGTAATCGACGAGTTCGGCGAAGTGCTGCTCGAGCATGGTGGTGACTGCGAAGGCCGTCCACGACGGCACCAGGGCCGAGCCCTTCTTCCAGACGTAGCCACGACCCTGGATGGTTTCGATGATCGACGCGTAGGTGGAGGGACGACCGACGCCGAGTTCCTCCATCTTCGCGACGATCGTGGCCTCGGTGAATCGGGCCGGCGGCTTGGTGGTGTGGCCGTCGGGCGTGATCTCAGTGGCGGTGAGCGCATCGCCGACGGCGAGCGGCGGAAGACGACGTTCGTCGTCGTCGGAATCCTCTTCGGACTCGGTGCGCCAGTCCTCGACCTGCAGCCAACCGCGCTCGGTGATGACGGTGCCCGACGCCGAGAACTCGGCATCACGACCCGATGCAGTGGAGGCACCGAGGCGCACGGTGACGGTCTCACCGACGGCATCGACCATCTGCGACGCGACGGTGCGCTGCCAGATGATCTCGTAGAGACGCGCCTCGCCGGGCTGCACCTCGTTGCGCACCTCCTCGGGACGGCGGAAGCGATCGCCCGCGGGACGGATGGCCTCGTGGGCCTCCTGCGCGTTCGCCACCTTCTTCGAATAGCGACGCGGTGACGACTCGACCGACGATGCGCCGAAGCGCTCGGTGGCCTCGGCCCGAGCAGCGGCGACCGCGGCATCGGAGAGGTTGGTGGAGTCGGTACGCATGTAGGTGATGTAGCCCTGCTGGTAGAGACCCTGGGCCATCGA
>CAYVUO010000106.1:5290-7161 GCA_964454715.1 uncultured Bifidobacterium sp.
ACCTGCTTGGCCGACACACCGAGGCGACGACCGGCCACCTGCTGCAACGTCGAAGTGGTGAACGGTGCGAACGGGCGCTTGCGATAGGGCTTCGACTCGACCGACCGCACCGCGAACGCTGCCGGCTCGAGCTCGGTGGCGAGCGAACGCGCCGTGGCCTCGTCGATGATCACGCGATCGGTGCGGGTGAGCGAACCGCTGTCGTCGAAGTCGCCGCCGGTGGCGATGCGCACGCCGTCGACCGACAACAACTTCGCCGAGAACGGGATGGGCTCGGACGATGCCGCGAACGTGCCGGTGATGTTCCACCAGTCGGCAGGGACGAACGCCATGATCTCGCGTTCGCGTTCGACGACGAGTCGGGTGGCGATGCTCTGCACACGACCGGCGGACAGACCGCGGTTGACCTTCTTCCACGCGACCTGGGACACGTCGTAGCCGTAGAGGCGGTCGAGCAATCGACGGGTCTCCTGCGCGTCGACGAGCTTGGTGTCGAGTTCGCGGGGATTGGCGAAGGCCTCGCGGATGGCCGGGGCGGTGATCTCGTGGAAGACCATGCGGTGCACCGGCATGTCCTTCGGCGGCTTGAGGATCTCGAGCAGGTGCCAGGCGATGGCCTCGCCCTCGCGATCCTCATCGGTCGCGAGATAGAGGGAGTCGGCGTCCTTGAGCGCCCGCTTCAACTTGGCGACGGTGTCCTTCTTGTTGTCGTACACCTTGTAATAGGGACGGAAGTCGTCGTCGGGATCGATGCCGAGGTAGGACCACCATTCCTTCTGCTTGCCCTCTGGGAGCTCCTTCGCCTTGGCCACCAGATCACGGATGTGGCCGACCGAGGCGATGACCGTCGGCGCCGGACCACCCGTGTGCTCACCACGGAGGAACTCGGTGATCTTGGTCGCCTTCGTGGGCGACTCGACGATGACGAGGGGGCCGGCCATGGCCGAGAGGTAAGACGCGTCGGAGCGGCCCTGTCAATCACACCCCGGCCGGATCGGGCCGCGGGGACCCCCTACGGGGGTCCCCGGAAATCTTCGGCGGGACCGGTGTCACCCGGGTGGGGCACGGGTTCTCGGCCATACTCGTGACCATGCCGCCGACCCCCGACGACACCCTCCGACCCCTCGGCGAGGCCGGATCGGGAGAGGTCCGACCTTGGGGTGAGTTCGTCATCCTCGACGACGGGCCGGCGGCCAAGGTCAAGCGCATCACGGTGGAGCCGGGCCAGCGCCTGTCGTACCAGCTGCACCACAAGCGCTCGGAGCACTGGGTGATCGTCGCCGGTTCGGCCACGGTCACGATCGACGACGTCGACCACGTCGTACCGCCCGGCACCCACATCGAGATCCCCGTCGGGGCGAAGCATCGCATCCGCAACGACGGCACCGAACGCGTCGTGTTCATCGAGGTCCAGACCGGCACCTACTTCGGGGAGGACGACATCGTCCGCCTCGACGATGACTACGGCCGCGCCGAACACGACTGACGGGAGCACGATGGACTTCTCACTGAGCCCGCGCGCGAGTGATCTGCAGGCGCGACTGCTCGCGTTCATGGACGAACGCGTCCTTCCGGCCGAACCGGTGTTCGCCGAGCAGATGCGCGCGTCGGGTGATCCCCACTTCCATCCGCCGGTGATGGAGGAACTCAAGGCCGAGGCGCGTGCGCGCGGTCTGTGGAACCTCTTCCTCCCCCACACCACCGAGTGGACACCCGATCCCGTGTCGAACGTCGACTACGCGCCACTCGCCGAGATCACCGGCCGCAGTCCGCTCGCCCCCGAGGCCGTGAACTCCGCGGCACCCGACACCGGCAACATGGAGATCCTCGCCCTGTTCGGAACGCCCGAGCAGAAGGAACGATGGCTCGTG
>CAYVUO010000107.1:0-4684 GCA_964454715.1 uncultured Bifidobacterium sp.
GGGCCCGCCGAGACTGAAGGATCCCCCTGTGGCCAACATCAAGAGCCAGATCAAGCGCAACCGCCAGAACGAGGCTCGCCGCCTCCGCAACAAGGCCGTGCGCTCGGAGATGAAGACCCGCACCAAGCGCGTGCTCACCGCCGCCGAGCAGGGTGCTGCCGATCTCGAGGAGATGACTCGCCTCGCCATCAAGCGCATCGACACCGCTGCGTCGAAGGGTGTCATCCACAAGAACGCCGCCGCTCGCAAGAAGAGCCGCCTGCTCAAGAGCATCAAGGCTGCTTCCAGCAACTGATCCGACCCCGAGTCGATCACCGAACGCGGCGCTCGGCGCCGCGTTCTTCGCGTCCGGGCTCAGCGTCTGACCCGCTGCGCTCCCCTGCTGCGACTGGCGAGTCGTGCCACGAGGACCTCCATGACCGTCTCCGACGGCCAGGCCTTGCCGCCACGCAGATCGAGATCGGCCTCGGCCAACAGCACGATGATCTCGGCGATGCGTTCCGAGCCCAGCCCCCGTGCACCGTCGAGGGCCTTCTTGGCCGGGAAGGTGCTGCCCTTGATGCCGAGTGCCTCGGCCGCCTCGCGTTCGGTGCGGATGTCGGGGTCGTCGACCTGTGCCATGCGCAGGTAGTGATTCGTGAGCGTCGCCATGATCTGGATCGGGTGACGTCCGCCGCCGACGAGCATGCGGTCGAGCACCTCGAGGGCCGCGACGACATCTCCCTTGTCGATGGCGTCGGTGAGATCCCATGGTGCGACGTCACCGGCCTCACCGAGGAAGGGCTCGATCTGCTCGGCGGTGACCTTGGCTCCGGTGCCGAAGATGCCCTCGAAGGTCGTGAGCAGTCCGGGGAGGCGATTGACGTCCTGGCCGAGGTGCTCGACGAGCAGACGACGAGCAGCTGCATCGAGGGCGACCGGCGCGTCGGCGAGATGATCGTCGAGCCACGCGCTCTGAGCCTTGCCGGTGCCGGGATCGGTGTCGATCACGACACCGCCGGCCTTGGTGATGGCGTCGACCAATGACTTCGGCACTGCCGCTCTGTTGCCGCCGTGGTTCGGACGCGGATCCTTCTCCCACACGATCACCAGCGACGTCGACGGCATCGGATCAGCGAGGTATGCGACGAGCGGCGCAACTGCGTCCTTGGTCGAGAAGATGGCGCAGTGCCGACCCACCACGACGCGACGATCGGTGAGGAACGGCGGTGTCTGCGCCGAGTCGACCAGCGACGCGAGCCATGGGTGACCGTCGGCGTCGAGATGCTGATCGATGCCGAGTTCGTCGAGCATCAACGTGCGATCGCCGGTTCCGATGATCGCGTCGAGCAAGTGCGCGAGCGCGTCGCCCAGGAGCACTTCATCCGATCCCTTGATCAGATGGACGGGCGCTCCCGAATCGACGTTCATGCCGCGAGCAATGCCGCCATCGTGTCGGCGACGCGGCGGCCGTTCCTCACATCGTGCGAGCGAAGGATGCGACAACCGAGCGCGATGCCGAGGGCGTGTGCCGCCATGGTGCCGTCGCCGGCCGATCCGCGCTCGACGTCGAGGAGCGTCCAGAGGAACCGCTTGTTCGATGCGGAGAGGAACACCGGGTAGCCGAGACTCGTGAGCGCGTCGGACGAACGCAACAGCACGAGCGACTGTGGCTCGGACTTCCCGAGGTCGAGACCGGCGTCGACCATGATCCGCTCGGGTGGGATGCCAGCGGCTTCGGCCCGAGCGGCACGGTCAGCGAGGAACTCCACCACTGCGAGCACGACATCGTCGTACTGGGGATCGGGATCGGGCACGCGCGGTTGTAGGCGGATGTGCGTGGCCACGACGGAGGCTCCGGCGGCGGCACAGACCGGCAGGTAGTCGGGGTCGGCGAAGCCGCTGATGTCGTTGCCCACACAGGCACCGGCCTCGAAGCAGGCCTTGGCCACCGAGGCTCGCCACGTGTCGACCGACAGCGGGAGGTCGAAGCGCGAACGAAGGGCCTCGACCGCGGGCACGACGCGGTCGAGCTCCTCGGCCTCGGTCACCTCCTCACCGGGGCCGGCCTTCACTCCCCCGACGTCGAGGAAGTCAGCACCGTCGAGCACCAACTGCTCGGCCTTGCGCAGGAAGTCGTCGAACTCGAAGTACGAACCCTGGTCGTAGAACGAATCGGGGGTGCGATTGAGGATGCCCATGACGAGCGCCCGGTGGGTGATGTCGAAACGCGTCGTACCGAGGTCGAGGAACACGCTGCGACACTAACCGCCGACCCGTCGTGGCCGTCGCCTCAGCCGATGTGGCCGAGGGGCAACCGCGCTCCGAGATGGGCGACCGTCATCACCCACCACAACGCGAGACGAGTCGGGAGTTGCAGCACCGTGGCGATGGGTCCGCCGACGACTCCGGCGACGAGCCCAGCGGTGCAACCCCACATCATCACGAACGCCGCGAACGGCTCGGCCAACACGTTCGCCGGCAGTGATGCCACCGGCATCGGTCCGAAGATCGGGATGACGAGAGGGGCGACGGCCACCTGGGCAGCGATGGTGACGGCCACGGCGAGACGCAACCAGTTCGGACCCGGGATCCGTCGTGACAGCCATGGCGTGAGCCATACGATCCCGGCACTCGCGGCGACGGACATGGCGAAACCCATCGAGTGCACGAGCAGTGGATCGATGATGAGCAGCGCGACCACACCGAATGCAACGAGACGCTGCACTCGCATGGGTCGGCCCAGCACGATGGCGGTAGCCGCCACTGCGACCATCGCACTCGCCCGCAGCACCGAGGGTTCAGCCCTCGTGATCGCGACGAAGAGGGCGAGCACCGAGATCGTGAGCAGCCAGCGCCACCATCGGCCCCCGCGGCGTAGCACGGGGCCGAGGACGAGCAGCACGAATGCGAGGTTCTCGCCCGACACGACGAGCAGATGCGCGAGGCCCGATCGCTCGAAGTCCTCGGTGACCGATGCGGAACGACCCCGATCGTCACCCAACACGAAGCCGAGGTACACCGAACGCTGTTCCACGGGAAGTGGTTCGGCCGAGCGTTGCACGACGCCGCGCAGAGCGTTCACAGCTTCGACCAATGGCCCACCCCCACGGACCGGCGAGATCGAGTCGATGGTGATCTGGGCCCTCACATGACGCCATAGGTAGCGCTCCGGATGCGTGAGCTGCCGGAGGGTTCCGGCGACGACGGCCCCTTCACCAGCGGTCATGGTCGAAAGTGAACGACCGCCGGTGCCGTTCGCCGTCAGCAGTACTCGACCATGCTCGCTCGATGCATAGGCCCTCCACGTCGTACCGATCTGATCGGGGTCGGTGACGAGGCGCACCGAACTGGTGATGCGACCCTCAGGAGGGGCGACGAGTGCGGCCCGAGCCTCGTGGGCTCGACCGGCCACGAGCACCACGATGGCGAGGGCGAGCATCGTGCGACGTCGAAGCGCGATCGCAGTGAGGACACCGAATGCGGCGACGAGGACGGGAAGGTCGAAGCCGATGAGCGCCGCCACCCACAGCGCCGCTGCATACGCGGTGGCAACGAGATCGGCCCGATGCAGATGCCATGAGGCGACGACGCGCCGACGCGCGGCCTCGATGGGATGGGAGCTCACCCTGCGGTGAGCGACCCGCGGATCGACTCCAGCTTCGACGCACCGACACCCTTCACTCGTCGAAGGTCGTCCACGGTACGGAACGGGCCATGCGCGTCGCGCTCCTTCACGATCGCTGCGGCGAGGCTGGGCCCGATGCCGGTCACTGTGTCGAGTTGTGCGGCCGACGCCGTGTTGATGTCGACAGGCGCTACACGGCCGGCCGGCACCTCGACTCCCCCACTCACTGCGGGCGATGACTGACTGCGACGCGGCAACCACACCCGGGCACCGTCGCTGAGTGCTTCAGCGAGGTTCGTGCGATCGAGATCGAGGTCGTCGGCCGGACCACCTGCTGCCTCGAGCAGATCGGCCACCCGCGAACCCTTGGCCAATCGGTAGAGCCCCGGCTGTCGCACGGCTCCTGCCACATGCACGACGATGCCCGATGCTGTCGTCGGAGCCGACGGCGCCGAGATCGTGACCGGCGTCGACGTGGGCGTGGGCTCGGACGGCCATGCGAACCAGACCGCGACCACTACGGCAGCGAACGCACCGAGGGCCGTGGCGACTCGGCCCCGGGATGTGCGCAACACGGCACGAACCCGTTCGAGCCGCTCATCGATCGCAGCGCCCATGCGGGCGGCGACCGAGAGTGGGATCACATCACCCGCTGCCACATCACTCGCAGGCTCATCGATCTGCCGAGCATCGACGTCGTTGCGATCCTCACGAGTGCGAACTCGCTCCAGGTCCATCGCTTCCTCCCATCCGGAGTTGGAGGAGGAAGTGCGCAGAACCTACGGCCGACACCCGAGCGGTGCGAGGGCCCGACGGCCCGACATCAGAACAGACGGTTCGTGAGACGACGGCGCCAACCCGCGGTGCGCGGATCCTCGGCGCCGAGCAACTCGAGGAGATCGACGAACTCCTGACGTGCCGCGTCGTCGTCCTTCGCGGTCGCGAGGAGGCTCCAGGGCCGCGTCCGGAGGAAGCGCTCCGCCTGGCCGAGCGCCTGGACGTGGGAGTAGACGCGCTCGACCGTCTCGATCCGCTCGCCGGGGAGCGCCGCGAGGCAGAGGCGCACGGGCACGATCA
>CAYVUO010000107.1:4694-5697 GCA_964454715.1 uncultured Bifidobacterium sp.
GCCGCGTCGTCGTCCTTCACGGTCTCGAGGAGGGTCTCGAGACGCGACTCGAGTTCGTCGTCGTCGAGGAACGCCCCACCGGTGCGGATCAGGGCCATGAGTCGACGGGTCTCTGCGCTCTCCGGGATGCGAGCGAGCAGAGCGGTGGCCTCCTCCTCACGCTCCTCACCGATGAGCAATTCGGCGAGGTCGACGATGACCGCCTCGTTGTCGGGCTCGTGCTCGAGGGCTTGCCGCAGCGCAGTCTCGTCGCCGATCTCTCGCAACATGTCGACGACCGATGGCTCTCCACCGCCGTCGAGCTTGGCCACGAACTCGCGGACCGCACCCTCGGGCTGAGCGCCGAGGAAGTTGTCGACCACCTGGCCATCGACCACGGCGAACACGGCGGGGATGCTCTGCACCCGGAACGCCTGGGCCACGGCGGGGTTCTCATCGATGTTGACCTTGGCCAGGACGACGCGACCCTCGGTCTCGTCGACCACCCGTTCGATGATCGGTCCGAGCGTGACACAGGGATTGCACCAAGGAGCCCAGAGGTCGATGACGACCGGGGTCGCGCGAGACCGTTCGATCACCTCGGCTTCGAAGGTCATGTCGGTCACATCGATGGCCATGGGGCGATGATACGGCGCCACCGGCGACCCTCCGCACCGCTAGCGTCGAACCCGTGAGTACGACGGGGATCGACGAGGCGAACGTCACGAACTGGATGCAGGAACGCGTGCCCACGCTCGTCGCCCCATTGACCTTCGATCTGATCGCCGGTGGACGCTCCAACCTCACCTATCGCGTCACTGACACCGCCGGAGCGCGCTGGGTGTTGCGCCGACCGCCGCTCGGCCACGTACTCGCCACTGCACACGACATGGGGCGTGAGCACCGCATCATCGCTGCACTCGCCCACTCCCCCGTTCCCGTGCCGTCGCTCGTCGGGATGTGCGAGGACGACCGGCTCACCGTCCTCGCCCACCAGGATGCGGAAATACGGATCGCTCACATC
>CAYVUO010000107.1:5707-7010 GCA_964454715.1 uncultured Bifidobacterium sp.
CGTCGCTCGCGACGCCGCTGCGGGCGCAGAGCTCGACGAGGCAGCGCGACGCCGCGCCGGCCTCGATCTCGTCGATGTGCTCGCGGCGATCCACTCCGTCGACGTCGATGCCGTGGGACTCGGCGATCTCGGCCGCCGCGACGGCTACGTCGAACGTCAGCTGTCGCGCTGGAAGCGACAATGGGACGCCACGAAGGACTCCGACGACCCGACCATGGATCTTCTCCACGATCGACTCGCCGCGTCGCCACCGGTGCAGGGCGAGGCCACGATCGTGCACGGCGACTACCGGCTCGACAACTGCATCGTCGGACCGGACGGTTCCGTTCGCGCCGTGCTCGATTGGGAGCTGTGCACGCTCGGCGACCGGCGGGCCGATCTCGGCCTGATGCTCGTCTATTGGGTCGGGCCCGATGACGACGTCGATCTGGGCCTCCCCGCCGCCACGATGCTCCCCGGTTTCCCCACCCGCGACGAGCTCCTCGCTCGCTATGTCGAGCGCACCGGCCTCGACGTCAGCGAGGTCGGGTGGTTCGAGGCCTTCGGCTACTGGAAGCTCGCCGTCATCCTGCAAGGTGTGCTCGTGCGATACCGAGCCGGCGCGATGGGTGACGATGGTGATGACGGAGGCGGATTCGCCCTGCTCGTGCAACGACTCGGCCAGGCAGGTCTCGCTGCACTCGATCGCCGCGGAGGTGCGTACTGATGGCCGAGCTCTACGAGATCATCGAGGCCCCTGACCTCGATCAGCCGACGCTCATCCTCGGTCTCGACGGGTGGATCGACGCCGGTCTCGCCGCCGCGAACGCGTTCGGCACCATCCTCGAGGATCGCGATCTCACCACGGTCGCCGTGTTCGACTCCGATGCCCTGCTCGACCATCGCTCCCGCCGGCCGATCATGCACATCGACGAGGGCGTCAACACCGGGCTCACGTGGCCGGGAATCGAGTTGCGCGCCGGTTTCGACGAGGACGGCAACTCCATCCTCTTCCTCGTCGGCGCCGAGCCCGACCACCGGTGGCGGGCATTCTCCCGCTCGATCGTCGATCTCTCGTTGCACTTCGGGGTGAGCGCGGTGTTCGGTCTGGGCGCCTACCCGGCGGCCGTGCCCCACACCCGCCCCACACGCCTCGTGTCGACCGCCACCGACGCCGAGATGGCTCGCGTCGTCGGCGGCAACACCGGACGGATCGATGTGCCGGCCGGCGTGCATGCCGCGATCGAACGGGCCTGTGCCGATGCCGGCATCGGAGCGACGGGCCTATGGGCGCAGATCCCGCACTACGCGGCGGGGATGCCCT
>CAYVUO010000108.1:0-1975 GCA_964454715.1 uncultured Bifidobacterium sp.
TCATCGAGCCCGTCACCCGCACCTTGCCCATGGAGTACGCCGTCGAGTGGAGCCGTCTCATCGAGCTCCAGATGGAGGGGTCGGTCGGCTGAGCCGACCTCCCGACGTGACCGACTCGTCCATCGTCGTTCGCCGCGAGCGGCGTGCCGTCAACGATGTGCTGATCGCGTCGGTGCTGTTCGGCGCGTGCAACATCGCATGGCGCTATGGCTCGGGCCCCGCGATCGGGATCGTGGGATTCCGAACCGCCATCGGTGCGGTGGTTGCGCTGCTGATCGCCCGTCGTCGCGGGGCCGACCCGTGGACCGCACCGCTGCGGGTGCGGTCGGGGCGATGGTCGGTGCTGCTCGCGCTCGTGGGTCTGGTGGCCGCAGGCACGATGTTCCGCACGCTCGATGGTCCGCTCGCCGGTCTGGCCGTGGCCTGCATCCCTGCCGTGGCTCTGCTCGTGCGCGATCGCAGTGGTCGCCTCGCGGTGCTGGCCGCCCTCGGCTCATCACTCGCTGCGGTGATCGGTCTCACGGTCGCGTCGGGCGGCCAAGGCGTCGGCTCGGTCTCCATCGGTGCCGCGCTCCTCGTTGCATCGTTCATCGCGATCGATGTCGCGACGATGCGTGTCACCGAGGTGGCGGTGCTCGATGGTGTCGACCCCACGTCGATCGTCTCGGCGTCGATGATGTGCGGTGCGATCGTGCTGCTACCCATCGGACTCGTGTTCGGGGCGGCCCGTGATCCTGCGGCCATCTGGGGTGCGCTCGGCGCTGCGCTCGCCGTCGCCCTCTTCGGCACCTTCGGTCGTGTGATGCGCACCGCAGCACTGCCCTCGGCCGGTGTCACCGCAACAGCAGCCAGCTCCCAGGTCAACGCGCTCGTCACCGCCATCGGCGGCATCGTGCTGTTCGGTGATCACATGTCGATCGTGAGCGTCGTGTGCACCGCCGCCGCCGCCGGACTCGGTGCGACGGCTGTCATCGCTGCGGCTCGTTGGCGCCTCTCGCGCCGGCCCGACCTCGCCGACGTGCTCGACGACTGATCTCGACGATCGCGTGGCACCATTGGGGCATGGCCATGCGTGAGGAATGCAAGCACTACGAGAGTCGCACCTACGGGGGCGGCGAGACCGTGCGGAAGTGCAACCTGGATCTGGCCCCTGAGGCACCGTGGCGGTGTCCCGAGGGTTGCGAGCGCTACGAGCGTCGGCTGGCCGATGTCGACTGGAGCCACGGATCCCTCGTGAGCCCGCCGGTGCCGCCCGAGCCTGCGGGTGAGGGCATCGCCGAGCTGCTCGACGCGGCTGAGGACATCGTGAACGCAGCAGTTCCCCAGACGTTGGCCGAGCTCGAGGCCGAGCGTCGCGGCGGACGATTCGGTCGCTTCACCCGGCGGTTCCGCAAGGGCTGAACCGGCCCGCGGATGGGCCGCCCGGGTGGCCCGAATTTCTCCTACGGCGATAGTGTGAATTCGTGCCATCCCCCCTCTGGTTGACCGAACGCCGCGCTGCGGTCTCCGCCCGTCTGGGCGCCCCCGAGCTGCCCTCCACCGATGAGGAGGTGTGGCGCTACAGCCGTGTCGGCGAACTCGATCTCTCGGCCTGGCATGCCGCCTCGCCCTGTGACGGTGTGCCCCTTCCCGCAGCCGATCTGCTCGGCTCGCTCGGACACCTCGCTGCAGCGGTGGTGGTGCGCAACGGTTCGATCGTGGCCTCGCGCATCGACGACGACCTCGCCGCGAAGGGTCTGTTCGTCGGAGCACTCGTCGATGGTCCCGATGCCGAACACGCGCTCGGTTGCGTCGCCGGTGAGGGCCCCGACGTTTTCACCGCCCTCAACGATGTCGAGTGCACTGCGCCGTTGCTCGTGCATGTGCCTGCTGGGCTCGACGTCGAAGCGCCGATCGCGATCGTCGATTGGATCGACGACGAACGGGTCTCGGTCCATCCGCGTCTCGTGGTGCGCGTCGGCGTCGACGCATCGGC
>CAYVUO010000108.1:1985-6052 GCA_964454715.1 uncultured Bifidobacterium sp.
GCCACGCCCGATTCCACCAGTTTCAGGATGTTGGCCTTCGCCGCCCCCGTCACCGAACTCGACCTCGCTCCCGCGGCGCGCCTCGGTTACACGTCGGTGCAACTCCGTTCGACCCGTGTGTGGCAACTGGCCACCGTGCTGGCGCGAGTGGAGCGCGACGCAACCCTTTCGGCCGGACAGGTCGGTCTGGGCGGCGACTACGCCCGAGTGCGCACCGACTGTCGTCTCGTCGGGCGCGGTGCGACGGGCGATCTGTCCGCGGTGTACTTCGGCACCGGTGAGCAGACGCTCGACTTCCGCACGTTCCAGCATCACGATGCCCCCGACACGACGTCGAACCTCCTGTTCAAGGGAGCGGTCGACGACCGGTCCCGCTCGGTCTACACGGGACTCATCCGGGTCGAGCCCGGGGCGCGGGGCACCAGCGCCTACCAGACCAATCGCAACCTCAAGCTCAGCGATGAGGCATGGGCCGAATCGGTGCCCAACCTCGAGATCGAGACCAATGACGTTCGCTGCAGTCATGCGTCGACGGTCTCACCCGTCGATCCCGATCAGCGCTTCTACCTCGAGAGCCGCGGCGTTCCCACCGAACTGGCCGAGCGTCTCGTCGTGCTCGGCTTCTTCGACGAGGTCGTCGACACGCTGTCGGTGCACGAGGTCCGACCACATGTCTCCGCCGCTATCGCCGAGCGTCTCACCACCGGAGCGCACTGATGCTCGAACGACTCTGCTCCGTGGCCGACGTTCCCGAGGGCACCGCACGGAGATTCGAACTCGGTGCACTCGCCATCGCCGTCGCCCACATCGGAGACGCATGGTTCGCGATCGGCGATCGCTGCACGCATCAGGACGTCTCGTTGTCCGAGGGTGACCTCGACACCGCGGCGTGCACCCTCGAATGCCCGAAGCACGGCAGTTGCTTCTCGCTCGAGACCGGAGTGCCCGGTTCACTGCCGGCCACTCGTCCCGTATCCACCTACGTCGTTCGCATCGACGACGACGCCGTGTTCGTCGAGGTCGACTGATGGGTGAGTTGCGCATCCAAGGGCTCACCGCCGAGGTGGCCGGTCGAGAGATCCTGCATGGCATCGATCTCGTCGTCCGCTCCGGCGAGGTGCATGCGGTGATGGGCCCCAACGGCTCGGGCAAGTCCACGCTCTCGCATGTGCTCATGGGTCGGCCCGGCTACACGGTCACCGGCGGTTCGGTCACGCTCGACGGCGTCGAGCTGCTCGGTCTGCCCACATGGCAGCGGGCGCAGGCCGGCCTGTTCCTGGCCATGCAGTACCCGGTCGAGGTGCCAGGCGTGCGGCTCGACGCCCTGCTGGGTGAGGCCCTCTCGCAGCAGGGGCGCGACGCGTCGCTCGTGCACACGGCCGTCGCGGCCGAGGCGGAGCGCATCGGTCTCGCCACCCGCCTGCTCGAGCGTCCGGTCAACGTCGATCTCTCCGGTGGCGAGAAGAAGCGCAACGAGACCTTGCAGCTCGCCGTCCTTCGTCCCAAGTTCGCCGTGCTCGACGAGCTCGACTCCGGTCTCGACGTCGACGCGCTACGCGATTGCGCCCGCCGAGTCGAAGCCGCCACCGACGAGTTCGATCTCGGTGTGCTCGCCATCACCCACTACACACGGCTGCTCGACGAGCTGCGTCCCGACGTGGTGCACATCCTCGCCAAGGGGCGCATCGTGCACACCGCCGGCCCCGAGTTGGCGGCCGAACTCGAGGACACGGGCTATGCCCGTTGGGTCGACGACGATCCCGCTCCGGCTCCCGCCGCGGCCGACCCGTTCGCCGACCCCTTCGCCGATCCGTTCGCATGAGCCCGCGCGATCCGGTGCTCACGCCCGACGAGATCCACGCCCGTCTCGCCGAGGTGCCGGACTGGCAGTACGTCGACGGCATGCTCCATCGTGAGCTCGAGTTCGTCGACTTCACCGAGGCCTTCGCGTTCATGGCGCGAGTGGCACCGCTCGCCGACGCACTCGACCATCACCCCAACTGGTCGAACGTGTGGAACCGCGTCGTGATCGACATCACGAGTCACGACAGTGGTGGTCCGACCGAACGCTGCTTCGCGCTCGCGTCGGCGATCGACGGAGTGCTCTAGGCCTTCGCCTCGGTGATGCCTTGGGCCAGCGTGTTCCAGGCCAGCGTGGCGCACTTGATGCGCACGGGGAACTTCACCACGCCACGAAGCGCTTCGAGGTCACCCAACTTCACATCGGACATCTCGACCTCGACCGCCTCGCCGCCCTCCAGCGACGATTCGTGGATCGACATCATGGCCTTGAACG
Organism: uncultured Bifidobacterium sp.; assembly: GCA_964454715.1. Lineage (GTDB taxonomy): Bacteria > Actinomycetota > Acidimicrobiia > Acidimicrobiales > Acidimicrobilacustridaceae > Acidimicrobilacustris. The sequence goes on from CAYVUO010000108.1 coordinate 4,282, forward strand.
CACGAGTGAGTTCGTCGACCTCGTCGATGGAACGACCCTTCACCGCAGCCGACATCATCGACGCCGATGACTGGCTGATCGAGCATCCCTGACCGCTGATTCGGATGTCGGTGATTCGGTCGTCGCCATCGAGTTCGAGGAACACCACGATCTCGTCGCCGCAGAGCGGATTGAAACCCTCGACCCGATGCGCCGGGGGCGTGGGGAGCTCGCCGCGGTTCCGTGGGTTGCGGTAGTGATCGAGGATGATCTCGCGATAGAGGTCTTCGAGTCCGGGCATCGTCGGTCCTGTTCGGGGGGTGCTCAGAGCGTAGGGCTCTGCGTCACCGTTCGGGCGGAAGGTCGTCGGGGGATCGGTCGGGCCATTCAGAAGGTGAAGAACTCGCCGGCGGCCTCGAGGGCATCGGCGAGGGCATCGATGTCCGAGGCGTCGTTGTAGACGTACACCGACGCGCGCGCCGTGGCCCCGACTCCCATGAGCTTCATGAGTGGCTTGGCGCAGTGATGTCCGGCCCGCACGCACACCGCATGCTGATCGAGCACCTGCGAGATGTCGTGGGGGTGCAGGTCGCGGAAGGCGAACGAGAACACGCCGCCGCGCTCATCGGGGTCGCTCGGCCCGTGGATCCGGATGTCGTCGCCGAAGCGATCGGACAGCGTGCGCATCGTGTAGGCGGTGAGCAGGCGTTCGTGCTCGCGCACCGCACCCATGCCGACACCCTCGAGCCAACGCACTGAAGCACCGAGGCCGATGATCTCGGCGATCGGGGGAGTGCCGGCCTCGAACTTCCAGGGGAGTTCGTTGGTGGTGAAGCCGTCGAGACGCACGTCGCGGATCATCTCGCCGCCACCGAGGAACGGGGGCATCGCATCGAGGAGTTCGGCCCGTCCGTAGAGCACGCCGATGCCGGTGGGGCCGCACATCTTGTGGCCGGAGAACGCGAGGAAGTCGCAACCCAGCGCCTGCACGTCGGTGGGCGAGTGCGGAACCGACTGGCAACCGTCGACGATGCTGATGGCACCTGCGGCGCGCGCTGCATCGGTGAGCGTGCGTACCGGCGTGAGGGTGCCGAGTACGTTCGACATGGCCGTGAAGCTCAGCACCTTCGCGCCGTCGAGCAGTGCGTCGAGGTTCGAGAGGTCGAGACGGCCCTGATCGTCGAGGCCGATCCACCGCAGTTCGATTCCGATCTCGGCGGCGAGCATGTGCCAGGGAACGATGTTGGCGTGGTGCTCCATGTGTGTGAGCACGACCGCATCGCCGGCGTGCAGATTGGCGCGCCCCCACGACTGGATGACGAGGTTGAGCGATTCGGTGGCGTTCTTGGTGAACACGATCTCCTGATCGGAGGCCGCGTTGATGAAGCGTCGGACATCACCTCGCGCAGCTTCGAGTTCGTTCGTGGCGCGCTCGGCGATGGCGTAGACGCCACGGTGCACGTTGGCGTTGGTGGTCTCGTAGTACGTCTGCATCGCGTCGAGCACGGCACGTGGCTTCTGTGACGTCGCGGCGGAGTCGAGGTAGACGATGCGGCGCCCGTGCACCATCTCGTCGAGCAGCGGGAACTGCGCCTTCAGCGACGCAGTGTCGATGTCGGTCATCGCCATGCTTCGAACCCCTCGCGCTCGAGGCGGGTGGCGATCTCGGGGCCGCCGGTCTCGACGATGCGACCGTCGATCATGATGTGCACCACATCGGGCGTGATCTCGTCGAGGAGCCGCTGGTAGTGGGTGATGAGCACGATGCCCAGTTCCGGTCGGGCGGCCTTGA
>CAYVUO010000108.1:6062-7009 GCA_964454715.1 uncultured Bifidobacterium sp.
GCACTCCGCGGGCCACGACGCGCAGCGCATCGATGTCGAGACCCGAGTCGGTCTCGTCGAGGATGGCGACGTCGGGTTCGAGGATCGCCATCTGCAGCACTTCGTTGCGCTTCTTCTCGCCTCCGGAGAAGCCCTCGTTGAGGTGGCGGTCGGCGAACGACGGGTCGATGCCGAGACGCTCCATCCACTCCATGATCGACAGGCGCAGCTCCAGCATCGAGAGGTCGAACCCCTTGCGGGCCGAGAGCGCCTGGCGCAGGAAGTTGAGCACCGAGACGCCCTGGATCTCCTGCGGGTACTGGAAGGCGAGGAACAGTCCCGCCTTGGCCCGTACATCGGTGGGCCAGGCGGTGATGTCGTCGTCGTGGAAGAGGATCCGGCCCGAGGTGACGTCGTACTCGGGGCTGCCGAGGAGGGTCGAGGCGAGTGTGGACTTGCCGCAGCCGTTCGGGCCCATGAGGGCGTGCACCTCGCCCGGGGCGATGGTGAGGTCGACACCCTTGAGGATGGCGGCCGGGTCCTCGTCGGCGGTCGACACGTGGAGGTCGTCGATGGCGAACAGCGTCATGGAGCCGAGTCTAGGACGGTCGGGGTATTCGCACTATGGCCGTAGGAGAAATTCCCCGACCCGATTCACCAACCCCGCTCGATCCATTCGTCGAGGTGGGGGCGCTCGGCGGCGAGGGTGGTCCACGAGCCGTGCCCAGGCAGCACGAGGGTGTCGGCGGAGCGGGTGAACAGGCGATGGTCGATCGATTCGATGATCGTGGCGAAGTCGCCGCCGGGGAAGCCGGTCGCGCCGGGACCGCCGGGGAACAGGGTGTCGCCGGTGAACAGCACGGGTGTGTCGTCGAGGGCGAAGCACATCGAGCCGGGTGTGTGGCCGGGGGTGGCGATGGTGCGCAGGCGCAAGCGGCCCACGGCGATGACCTCGTCGTCCTCGAGCA
>CAYVUO010000109.1:0-6794 GCA_964454715.1 uncultured Bifidobacterium sp.
TGCACCACCCGCTCGTGGTTGCCCATCCCAGTGGTCGACGCTGCCTCTACCTCGGCGGCGCGTTCATGCGCCGCATCGAGGGGCTCACACGTGCCGAGTCCGAACTCCTTCTCGACTTCGTCAACTCGCTCGTCTCCGACGAGCGCTACCAGTGCCGCTGGCACTGGTCACCGGGCGATGTGGCGATCTGGGACGAGTGGACGACGAACCATCGCAGTGCCGGGGATCACTTCCCCCAGCACCGCGTGATCCGACGCATCGAGGTTCGCGGCGCCTCGCCCCCAGGCGTGCGCTGAGACGCGCACGAGGAGCCCGGTCTCCCGGGCCCCTCGTCGTGCGGGGCAGTGCTGTGTGATCGGATCGATCAGTTGGTCGTGGTCGACGAGCCCTGCTGCGCCGGAGCCTGACCGCGAGGACCATGTCCGCCCTTGACGCCCCGCGGGCCGGCGGGACGAACACCGTTGATCTCGTCGGCCACGTGCTGGGCGACGTTCGCCAGCATCTCATCGGCCTTCGCCTGGTCGATCTTGCCGGCGGCGAGGTCCTCGTTGATGTGGTTGGTGTGCGAGGCGATGAGCGCATCGGTCAGCACCTGCACCGACACACCCTTCGACTCGGCGACCTGGGCCAGGGTCTGGCCGCCGTCGAGGGCGGTGTGCAGCTCATCGGTGGTCATGCCGAGGGCCTGAGCGGCGACGTCGAGGCCGGCGCCGCCCTTGCCACCACGCATGCCGTCCTTCGGGCCGTTCGCCACGAGGGCCGCCACCACGGCGTCGGCCTGCGACTGGGTGATGGTGCCGGCATCCACGAGCGGCTTGAGGGTCTCGTTGAAGCGGGCCGTGGGGTCAGGGCGGCCCTGATCGGCCGGTGCGGTCGCCGCTGCGGTCGTCGAGGTGCTCTGGGCGCCCGAGATGGCCGGGACGGCGACGAGTCCGGCGAACGAGCCCGCTGCGAGGCCGGCGCCGAGTCCGATGCTGATGATCTTCTTGTTCATGGTGTGCTCCTGGGGGTGGGGGGTGTTCGGGGGTTCGGGTGGTGTCCGGTTGGACATGCACACCTTGTGCCCCCTGCGTAAGAACACCCCGAAGCGAAGGTGAGAACTTCGGAAGAGTCCTCCGGGCCCCAGGAGGCCCCTATCGGTCAGCCGTGCTCGAGGTCGATGGCGACGAAATCGGGCTTGCGACGTTCGGCCAGCGCAGTGAGCGCTTCGATGTTCGCCGGTCGACCCATGAGGTAGGCGAACGCGGCGTTCTCGCGTTCACGCGCCGCTTCGATCTGAGGACGCAATGCCTCGATGATCGTGCGCTTCGATTCCACCAACGACGAGATCGACTTCGACGCGAGCACTCGCGCGTGTTCGAGCGTGACCTCCATCAGCTCGTCGGGAGCCGTGACCTTCCACGCCACACCCATCTCACGACACGTCTCTGCATCGAGCCACTGCGAACTCATCAGCGCCCATGTCGCGTTGTGTCGACCCAACAACATCGGGAACGTGTAGCTGCTCGCCGCCTCGGGAGCGACGGCAAGATCGGTGAACGGACACCGAACGCGGGCATCGCTGGCCATGAACACCAGATCGCTCAGCGCGAGCATCGTGGCGCCGATTCCGAGGGCGAGACCGTTGACCGCACAGATGAGAGGCTTCGGGAACGACGTGAGGTTGTCGACGAGCCCCGGGAATCCATGGCGACCGTTCTCGATGCCACCGGTATTGCGCTGGGCCATCTCGACCACATCGGTACCGGCCGAGAATGCACGGCCCGTACCCGTGATGACGACCACGGCGACGGAATTGTCGGTCGCAGCATCGATCAGCGCGTCGGTGGTGGCGTCGTAGAGCGCCTCGTTGCACGCGTTGAGCGCGTCGGGCCGGTCGAGCGTGATGATGCGGACGCGATCGGTATCGGTGATGGTGAGCATGGTTCCCCTCAGGAGAGTTCGGCGATGACGCCCTCACCGAAGGCGGCGAGGGTCTCGGGCGGTGCGAAGTCGCAGAACCAGACGTACACGCGTTGCACGCCCTGCGCCTCGAGCGACGCGAAGTGGTCGACGAGTTCGGGGGCGCTGGCGATCACGGCGCTCGACTGACCGAAGCGACGGATGGTGGTCTCGGTCACCGAGGCGCGGTCGGCTTCGGACGGCACGAACGACACCCGCTGCTGGATCGACACGCCGGCGTCGCCGACCTGGTCCTTGAGCTCCTGCACACGATCGAGCGCACCGGTGTGCACGTTCCACCAATCGGCGAAGTCGCGCACGAGTGCGAGCGTCTTGGGGCCGGTGCCCCCGATCACGATGGGGATGTGTCCGAGCGGAGCAGGAGCCTGACGCGCACCCTGGAGTTGCAGGTACTCGCCGTCGAAGTCGACGGTCTCTCCCGCCCACAGCGCACGCATGATCGTGAGCGACTCCCGCAATCGGTCGACTCGGGCCCGAGGTTCGGTGGAGCCCACCCCGAACACGGGGAACTCCGTCGGCACCGAACCCCAGCCGATGCCGAGTTCGAATCGGCCCTTCGAGGCGTGATCGATCGTGACCGCCTCCTTGGCCAGCATCGCCGGATGGCGAAATGCATCGCACAGCACGAGCGAACCGATCGAGATGCGCTCGGTGTGCGCGGCGAGCCACATGGTCGTGGTCATCGCCTCGTACATCGGCTGATCCTCGGCCATCGGCGGCGCGAGATGATCCATGCCGGTGACGCCGGTGAATCCGGCGGCCTCGGCGGCGCGGGAACGCTCGACCAACTGGTCGAAGCTCATGCGCATCTGCGGCAGGAACAGTTGGAACTCCATGTGACCCCCTGCCCTGCACCGTAGTGGGCGAGGGCCCCCGACGACGCGGGTAGCGTCGCCGCCGTGACCGATGTGCCCGTCGAGTTCCCCAGCCTCCCCGCTCGCCTCGGCGTGCGGTTCCGCACCGAGGGTGACGATCTGCTCGGCGTCCTCGACCCCGCCGATACGCCCACCGAGCGTGGCGTGTTCACGATGGCGGCACTGATGTTCCTCGCCGATGCCGTCGCCGGCGTCACCATCGACACCGATCCCCACGCATGGGCCTTCACCTCCGACCTCTCGGTGCGAGTGCCGGCACGGCCCACCCTCGGCCCATTGATCGGTCGCTGCGTGGTGCTGCGCGATGGCCGGCGCTCGACGGTGTGCGAGGTCGTGTTCAGTGACGACACCGGCACGATCGGCAACGGCTACGCGTCGTTCGCCCGCATCGCCCGCCGCGAGACCGATCCACCCAAGCCGCCGTTCGACATCTCCGCCACCATCCAACGCCTCACCATCCCCGCCATCGACGAACCGTTCGCCATCGTGGCTGGTTTCGACACTCGCGAGCCCGGCGTGGTGGCGTCATCGCTGCGAGCAGACCTGCTCAACCCTGCCGGCGCGATGCAGGGTGCGATGGTGGCGGGTCTGGCCGAGACCGCGGCACTCACGCTGGCCGATTCGATTGCCGCCGTCGCCGACCGTCATGTGGTGTGCGAGATGGATGTTCGCTATCTCGCCCAGAACCGGGTCGAACCGATCGTCGCTCGGTCCGCGTTCGTCGGCGATCCGTCACTCGGCGCCATGCGCGTCGAGTTGTTCGACGACGACGGCCGGGGCCGACTCACGACCTCGGTCACCCTTCGGGTCGCTGCGGCGCCGCGCTCCTGAGACCACGCCCCGCCGATGCGGGCAGACATCGATCAGTCCGCGAAGGGCGGGGTGTCGGAGTAGTACACCCACACCGCATCGGCCTTCTCGTAGAGCGTGCGATAGCGCTGCAGTTCGACATCAGCACTCGTGTCACCCTCACGACCGCGATAGATGGGCGAGAGCCGATCGAGTTCGGCGCGTTCGGCCGAGGTCAACGGGTCGATGAAGGCCACGAGTCGGTAACGGGGATCGTCACGGATCCGATCGACATCGTGATAGGTGACGATGACGATCTGACTTCCCGCGTTCGCCGGTGACACGACCCGTCGCTTGCCGAACACGAACTCGAGATCGGGCGTGCGACGAGCGTCGATGCCGAGTTCGTCGGCGCGGGCGATCAACTCATTGGCGACGGTGCCGTCGACCATTCCGAGATAGGTGGTGACGACCACCGGCTTCGGCGCCGTGCGCATGACCCCGAGGGTCGGCTCGATCACTGGGGAGTACGTGCGCAGCGACTCGTCCCACCCGCGGACCGAACCGAACGACACGCCCGACACAAGGATCACGATCAACGTCGCACTGAGCACGGTCGAGCCGACAGTGGGCAACCAGCGCGCCACTGCAGCCCGCTCGGCCAGCAAGGACACGCCGATCCAGAGCACGGCGATCCACACCAGCAACACCGCAGCCCACGACCACCGCAGCAAGTACTGGAACGGGATGCCCTTCACCTGGGTGATGGCGATCGCGCTCACCACCACCGACGCCCACGCGATGCAGGCGAACGACAGACGATCCCACCACTTCCTTCGCCACGCCACGTAGGTCGCGATCACCAAGACGAGGGCCATCCACGGGATGACGACGCCCGTACCCACGACACCGGGGAACCCGATGTCGCGGCCGGGCAGGAAGGTGAGCAGTCGTGTGATCTGATCGAGCGCGAAGCGGGCGCCCGCCGATGGTTCGGTGCTGTGCAACTCGAAGTCGAGGATGCGACCCAGGTTCCCCGAACCGAGGAACTGGTCGATCAGTGGCGGGATCCAACACACCAACAACACGAGGCCCGAGATCCAGAGCGTGCGACGCACCCCGCGCACGTCGGTTCCCGCCGCGGGACGGGTCGCGAGTCGCAACAGGCCAACTGCACCGATGGCGAGTGCGAGCAGCCCGAGCGGGGCCGAACCCAGATGACCCTGGATGGCGAAGCTCGATGCCAGCACGAGCACGATCGACGCCACCCGATCACCCCGCATCGCTCCCCACGACGCGAACAACGCAGCGAACACGGGCAGCACGATGACGTAGGGGTTCCAAGGGTTGTAGAGCTCGCCGGCCTCGAGCAGCAGCACGAAACCGGCGAGCACGATCGCGGTCACCGTGAACACGGTGCGACCCGCACGACGCGCCACCCACAACGCACCGGCGATGGCGAGCAGATTGCTCACGAGCGCACCGACGAGGATGCCGACACCGGAACCGCCGAACAGCCGCACCCACGGCGCGAACATGAACGAAAGAGCGGGACCGGGATGGTTCCACTTGAAGCGAGAGTACGGGCCGAGCAGCGGAGTGTTCCCGGTGCCCACGTCGAGGGCCCGAAGTCGGATGACCGAGAGATCTCCCGCTGCCGTCCAGTCGAGCGTCACGACCCGGACGACGAGCACCACGCCGACGATGGCGAGCAGCGACCACGCCAGCCGTTCGAGCCACAGCGCGAGATCGCGCTCATCGAACCGGGATGTGGTGGTCGGGGACGACACGGAGGCCAATGGTACGCACCGGCGCTGCCGGTCACGGGCCGCCCGGATTCAGACCGAGGTGCCGTGACGCAGCAATCGACCGGCCATCTCACCAGTCTCGGTGTCGTCGTCGATGATCGGAACACCGTTGACCAGCACCCAGCGATACCCCTCGGCCCGCACGATGGCCCGCATCTGACCGGCGGGAAGGTCGTGCACGAACTCTGTGTCGCCGTAGGAGAGGCGATCGATGTCGTACACGATGATGTCGGCGGCGGCGCCCTCGACGAGCGTGCCGCGATCACGGAAGCCGGCACAGTGCGCGGGCAGACCACTGAGACGCCAGTGGGCCTGCTCGAGGGTGGTGATCGCCTCATCACGCACGTAGCGAGCGATGTACTCGGTGCCGTAGCAGCCCGAGGTCAGGAAGTTGACGTGGGCGCCGCCGTCGCTGAGACCGGGGATGAGATAGGGCTCGTCGACGAGTTCCTTCAGCGCCTCCGGGCTCGACTGGAACTGCTGCGACTCGAACACCGCACCGAGGCGAGTCTCGATCGACGCATCGCACAGCACGTCGACCGGTCGGCAGCCGAGCTCGTCGGCGATGGCACCGAGCGTGCGGCCCACATGCGATGCGAACCGCTCGCCGTCGGTGTGATGCAACTGCATCTCGGCGAACGGATTGAAGATCACCGGCCGGAACTCGTCGAGTTCGGCACGGAACGATGGGTCGGCGAGCACGGCGAGCTTGGCGTCGACGCCGCCAGCGGCATGCAGACGCGACAACGGACTGCGTTCGAGGATGGCCTCGTTCGCGAGGTTGAAGTGCACGGGCGCATCGACGGTCATGGCCTGGCCGTAGATCGGCAGACCGCGCTCACGACACGAACGCAACCATTCGATGCGGTTGCGGTAGTACATCGTGAGCGCATTGGCCACGACCGCCTGCCAGATGAACGGACGGCCGCTGATCTCGACGAGTTCCTCGACCTCGTCATCGGGGATGCCACTGGCCTGCATGAAGCCGATGCCGCGCGCACCGAGCACCTCGGCGAGCGCACGACGAGTGGACGGCCACATGATGTCCGATGGCATCGGCGTGCCATCGAAATCGCCCTGCTGGAAGCGACCGCTGGCCTCACCGGGCTTGCCGAGGCACTGCGCAGACCACCCGCACGCACCGGCGTCGAGCGCCTCGGCGAACAGCTCGGCCATCGCCCGGTTCTGTTCGTCGGTCGGCTCGACACCGGCCTTGGCCGCCTCGATGCCGAGCACGTAGACGAGCAACGGATTGACCGGCAGATAGGGCAGCACCTTGAGGGCGAGCGGGGTGCGCTCGATGGCGTCGAGGTACTCGGGGAACGTCGTCCACGTCCACGGCAGGCCCTCGCGCAACGTC
>CAYVUO010000110.1:0-6790 GCA_964454715.1 uncultured Bifidobacterium sp.
CGGTTCGCGCATCGTCTTCGTGCGGGGTTGGATCACCTCCGAACTGTGGAGCATGCGGCCCGACGGCACCGACCTCGTGCAGATCACCAACCTCGGCGCGAACGTCTCGGGCCCCTCGTGGTCGCCGGACGGCTCCACGATCGTGTTCGCCGCGTACCTCAATGGTCGCAACGACCTCCACGTGATCCATCCCGATGGAACCGGCCTGTTGCAGATCACCGATTCGTCCACGATCCCCGACAGCGTGATGGAACCCCAGTGGTCCCCGGACGGAACAAAGATCGTGGCAACCGCCATGAGCGGCCATGGTTCCTACCTCGTCACGATGAACCCCGACGGCACGACGGTGAATCAACTCACCACGAGTGGCTGCCTCTTCGACACGGCACCGTCGTTCACCATCGACGGCACCCATGTGCTGTTCACCCGGGCCGACCCATTCAACGCCACCTTCAGCATCCCTGCTGACGGTTCGGCCCAAGCGGTGGAACTCGGCCCGACCGGCACGTATCACCGCATGATGCCGGAGCAATCACCGCCCCTGGTGACCACCACGACGACCACGACGGCCCCGGTCGCGGCCACTCCGCGCTTCACCTGCTGAGCGGACGCGTCGTCAGAGCCAACCGGAGCGTCGGAACTTGCGGTAGAGGAAGCCGCAAGCCAGTGCCATGACCGAGAGCACCAAGGGGTAACCCCACGCCGAGCGCAGTTCGGGCATCTCCTCGAAGTTCATGCCATAGATGCCGGCGATCATGGTCGGCACCGCGGCGATAGCGACCCAGGCGGAGATCTTCCGCATGTCCTCGTTCTGCTGCACCGAGATCTGGGCGAGATTGGCGTCGAGGGCGGAGGCCAGCAGGTCCGAGAGTGACCGAGCCCGACGCACCGAACGTCGCAGCTGGTCGATGGCCTCTTCGAGATCGGCCTCGACCTCGGGATGGAGTTCGGCGCGATGCCGACGCACGAGTCGGGCGATCGGTTCGTCCAGCGCCTCGACCGCAACGAGCAGTTCGCGCAGTTCCCGACGAAGGTTGTAGATCCGACGGGCCGGCTTCGCGCCCACATCACCGCGGAAGACATCGGACTCGACGTCGACCGCGGCCGACTCGAAGCCGTCGAGCACGGGCCGATAGTCGGAGATGATCTGGTCGATCACACCCGTGACGATGGCGGTGGCACCAAGAGCGAGATACGCGGGCTCGGATTCGAGTCTGTGTCGGAGGTCGGTGAGGGGACTGGCCTGCCCGTGACGGACCGTGATGACGAAGCCGCGCCCGAGCAGGATCGACAACTCACCGAGCATCACCTGCTCGATCGTCGAGTTGTAGTGGGCCGTGCGCATCACGAGCACGGTGAGCTCGTCGGTCGTCTCGATGACGGGTCGAGCGTGCGGAGCGAGCACGGCCTCGGCCGTGGTGCCCACGACGCCGAACGCCAGGAGCGCTTCGGTCATCTCGGCCATGGATGGCACGCGCAGTCCCAGCCATACGACGGTGTCGGCGCGGGAGTGGGCGGCACCGCCCTCGGCGATGCTGAGCGTTCCGCCCTCCCTGATGCCGTTGACGTAGGCCGCGCAGTCGACGATCACGCCACGAGCCTACGGGCCTGCCTCACGCCTAGGCGTTCTTCTTGGCCTTCTCCCACTTGGCGATCATCTTGCCGAACGCCATCGGGTTGTAGATGTCCTCCTCGTAGGAGAACTTGCCGCCGCCCGCGTACTTGAGGAGCGTGAAGTTGTACTCCTGGTGCACCTTGCCGTCGCCGATGTCGTCCATGCGGTTCCAGACCTGACACACGACCCAGCCGCGGTCCTCGTCGATGATCGACCATTCGATCGGGAACGCATGCATCGAACGTCCGGGCTCCTCGGTGGTCATCACCTTGGTGATCCAGTCGAGCACCGCCTTGCGGCCGGCCATCTCGCCGTACATGTGCTCCTTGTAGAAGCAGTCCTCGGTGAAGCACTCGGCCCACGGACCCCAGTCACCGCTCTGCGCGCTCTGCAGCGCGAGGCGCTGGTACTCGTCGAATGCGTGCTGGATCTCCTCGCGGCTCCAACGTCCCATGACTCCCCCTCCGTTCGTGGTCCCCCCGGACTCACCGGCGCAGCGTAGGCCGACACCACTACCGTCGTCGCATGACCTACGAACTCACCGGACTCGACGGCAAGGTCGCCATCGTCACCGGCGCCGCCCGCATGCGCTCGATCGGCCGCCCCATCGCCGTGGAACTGGCCCGGGCCGGTTGCGATGTCGTCATCACCGGCACCGATCGACCCCGCGACTCATGGCCCGCCGACGAGCTCGAGGCCGACTGGCGGGGGCTCGACAGCGTCGTGGCCGAGATCGAGGCCCTCGGCCGGCGAGCGGTGCCGATGATCAGCGATGTGAGCGACCCCGCCGCCGTCGACGCCCTTCTCGCCGCCACCGTCGACCACCTCGGCCGTCTCGACATCGTGGTCAACAACGCCGGTTCGGCCCGCGGCCCCGACCGCTTCCCCGTCGTCGACCTCGACCCCGCCGAATGGACGAAGGTCATCGACGTCAACCTGCACGGCACCTTCCACATGAGTCGCAGCGCGGCGCGCCACTGGCTCGCCGTCGATTCACCCGGTTGCATCGTCAACATCTCCAGCGTCGGCGGCAAGATCGCCGGCCCCGGCACCGCGGCCTACAGCGCATCGAAGGCCGCCATCCACGCCCTCAGTGCGGCCATGGCCACCGAACTCGGACCGAACGGGATCCGCGTCAACACCGTGTGCCCCGGCATCGTCGACACGAGCCGCCTCGACGACATCGATCGAGGCGAGCACTGGGATCGACTACTCAACATCATCCCGCTGCGCCGTCACGGCAGTGGCGACGACATCGCCGAGTTCGTGGTGTTCCTGTGCAGCGACCAGGCGTCGTGGATCACCGGCCAGGCCATCAACGTCGACGGCGGTCAGCTCACCATTCGCTGATCAGGTGGCCCACGCCACCGGTCGAGTGTCGGCGGCGACGTACAACGGATGACCAGGGTGTCCCTGCTTGGTGAGTCGCAGCACCTGCACCTCGACCCCCGCATCGCGCAAGAGCGACCGCACCTGCGCCTCGCGCTCACCCAACACTGCGTGCACGCCCCAGGCCGCGACGACCAACTCGCATGACCGTGCCGACTCGACGATGAACTCGTCGTTGGCCGGCCCCACCGGATCGTCGGCGACTCGCAGACCCTTCGGATCGGTCGAGCGCCACGCGAACACATTGGTGGTGACCAGCCCTCCGAAGCCCCAGTCCCGTGCGAACCCGACACAGCGCCGGTTGGTGGGATCGAGCACGAACGCGTCGGCCGTCGACGGGTTGAGCATGATGAAGTTGACCCGACCGGCCGCCGAGCTCCAGTGACGGGTGAGCAGGTAGCGATGACGCCGATCGGCTGAGAACGTGGCCGTGGCCCGACCCCAGTCGCCCGTCGCCTCATCGACCACCAACGAGTCCGACGAAGGCGCCGACGAAGCTGATGACCGCGTCGACGGTGCGTCGTCCTGCCCCTCGTGCATCGCAAGAGTGTGCCACCCATCGTCATGCCGCCTGCCTCGCGAACACCCGGGCTTCGGCCCGTTCGGGCACGGTGGAACGACATCGACCATCGGGCATGTGCACCGTGAACCTGGCCTGCTCGTCGAGCTCCATGTGACAGTCGAGGCGGTGGAACAGCCGGTGATGCGCACCGCACAACAACACCATGCGATCGACATCGGTGCGTCCGCCCCGGCTCCAGTGGTCGACGTGATGCACCTCACAGTGCTTGGCCCTCGTGCGACAACCCGGCGCTCGACAGTGCCTGTCCCTCGTGATGATCGCTCTTCGTTGGGCCGCAGTGGCCGTGCGCACCTCACGCCCGAGGTCGAGCACCTTCGACCCGGCCATGACGACCCGCTGCACGATCGAGTCGCATGACAGCACACCGACGGTGGCCGCATCGAGCACCGCACCGTCGAACGAGAGGCCATCGCCGTGTCGGGTGAGCGCATCGGCGAACCAGGCCCGCTCGACGGCCGACCAACCCCGTCGGGCCGCTTCGGCCTCGAGATCGGCCGCGCTCGACACGCCAGCACCACGCAGAGCACCGGCCCACAGTTCGGCCACATCGATCACCAACGACACGTGCGGGAGGAATCGCCCCGAGTCGCCCGCACCCTCGCGGTGAGCGATGGCGAACGAGAGCGCCGACATCACCGCGTCGATGGTGCGCTGCGACTGCGTGCGCACGGGCCCCAGTGGAACACCGTGCTCATCGACGGCATCGGGCACCCAGAAATCGCGGATCGCGGCCTCGAGGATCTCGCCCTCAGCGGCGGTGAGACTGCCGGACAACTCGACCCGACCGTCGAGCGTGCGATCGACATGCAGACCGGAGGCCCGCTCGACCAATTGCTCGGGCCCGTCGCCCGCTTCGGCGCACCGCACCCATTGCCGCATGGCCACCTCGGTGCCGGCGACATCGAGCCCGGACAGCGCGGACACCACGGCCGGCGCATGCTCGGAGAACATCGACACGAAGCGTGCGGGCACCGCGCTCACGATGACGTCGACCTGTGAGCCATTCAACGCACCGACGCGCCAGGCCTCGCTCACCGATGGCCACAGCTCGAGCCGCTCGGACCGCCGTGCGACCCGGGTGGCTTCGGAACGCGACAGCCCACAGGCGTCGAGCAGCCAACCCCGCATCGAACCAGCGCCCTGCTCTCGCCACAGCTCGAAGGAATCGAACCGCACCTCGGCCTCGGCCAAGAGCGCCGTCAACGCATCGAGGTGAGCTCGCAACTCGACCAACGCCGCAGCATCGGCTGGAACACCGAACGATCGCAACGAGTCGAGCGCGGCGGTCAGGTGCGCCGAGGCGAGCCCGAGCGCCGCCGCAGGCACTTCGTCGTCAGCGATCGGGCCGACGGCCGCACCGACTGCAGCGCCGACCACGGCGTCGGTGCCATGGCCATCCGGCAGGCACCCCATGGGCAGCGTGCTCATCCCTTCATCGAACATGTGTTCGACCCTAGGGAATCGATGCGACGCCCACATGGGCCATTCGGCCCAATTCACGACGTCGACCGAACCCGCCCACTCGGGCGCGCCGAGTCAGCCCTTCAACGAACCGGGCCGTGACACGGCGTTGGGGTCCTCCCCCGTGTCACGTACGCGCACGATGCGATTGATGGCGTTGAGGAACGCACGGGCCGAGGCCTCGACCACATCGGTCGACAGACCGCGCCCGGGCATCGACACGCCGTCGACCTCGAACCGCAGCGCCACATCGGCCAGCGCATCGACTCCGCCGGTCACCGAGGTGACGGCGTAGTCGGTGAGGTTGCCGTCGATGCCCGACGCCACGCGGATGGCCTTGCACGCGGCGTCGACCATGCCGTCGCCCTCGGCGCTGGCCTCGAGCTTCTCGCCGTCGTGATCGAGCACGATGCGCGCCGTCGGCGTCGATGACGTGCCGCCGCTGCAGTCGATCGACACGAGCGAGAACGCGTAGCGCACGGTGTCGCCCATCTCCTCGGCCACCAGCGCCTCGAGATCGGCATCGCTCAGCTCGACCTTGCGATCGGCCAACTCCTTGAACCGGGCGAACACCTGGTTGAGCGCGTCACCCTGCAGGTCGTAGCCCATCTTCTTGAGCGTGTCGGCGAACGCGTGACGCCCGGAGTGCTTGCCCAGCACGATCTTCGACTCGCCCTGACCCACCGCCGCGGGATCCATGATCTCGTAGGTGGTGCGCTCGTTGAGCACGCCGTGCTGATGGATGCCCGACTCGTGCGCGAACGCGTTGCGACCGACGATGGCCTTGTTGTACTGCACCGGATACCCGGTGAGACGGCTCACGAGACGGCTCGTTCGCGCCAACTCCTCGGAGCGGATGTTGGTGTCGATGCCGCCGTAGTAGTCGGCCCGCGTGCGCAACGCCATCACGACCTCCTCGAGCGCAGCGTTGCCCGCGCGCTCGCCGAGACCATTCACCGCACACTCGATCTGACGCGCTCCCAGATGCACCGCGGCCAGCGAGTTGGCCACGGCCAGACCGAGATCGTTGTGGCAGTGCGTCGAGATGACGTAGTCGCCCTTCACGACCTTGCGCACGTTGGCGAGGCGCTCGGCGTACTCCTGCGGCACGGCGAAACCGACGGTGTCGGGGATGTTGAGCGTGGTCGCTCCATTGTCGACCGCGATCTGCAGCACCTCGCACATGAAGTCGAAGTCGGAACGCGATGCGTCCTCGGGCGAGAACTCGACGTCGTCGGTGTACTGACGCGCTCGCGCCACACCCGATGCCGCCTCGGCCTTCACCTGATCGGGGGTCATGCGCAGCTTGTGCTTCATGTGCGTCTCGCTCGTGGCGATGAACACGTGGATGCGACGCTTCTCGGCGGGCTCGATGGCCTCCCAGCAACGATCGACATCACCGGCGGCCGTGCGCGAGAGCCCACAGATCACGGGGCCGCGCACACCGCGAGCGATGGCCTGCACGGCCTCGAAGTCGCCCTGGCTGGCGATGGGGAACCCGGCCTCGATGACGTCGACGCCGAGACGGGCGCGCGGCTCGGCGATCTCGAGCTTCTCGCCCCGATCGAGCGAGGTGCCCGGGGACTGTTCGCCGTCGCGCAGGGTCGTGTCGAAGATGATGACCCGGTCGTTGGTGTCGTTGCTCATTTCGGTGCCTTTCGGGGCGGGTACAGCGGGATTGCTCCGGAACGAAAAAACCTCCCGGCCCGAGGGCGCAGGAGGTTGGCAGGTGCCGTATGTGG
>CAYVUO010000111.1:0-6678 GCA_964454715.1 uncultured Bifidobacterium sp.
GTCGTCAACAACGCGGGCATCCTGCGAGACAAGTCGTTCCACAACCTCGACCAGTCGATGATCGAGTCGGTCATCCAGGTGCATCTCCTCGGCGCGTTCTACGTCACGCAGCCGGCCTACAAGGTGATGCGCGAGAAGGGCTACGGCCGCATCGTGTCGACGAGCTCGAACTCCGGCGTGCTCGGCAACTTCGGTCAGGCCAACTACGGCGCAGCGAAGATGGGCCTGGTGGGTCTCACCCGAGTGCTCGCCATCGAGGGACGCAAGAACAACATCAAGGCCAACGCCATCGCCCCGGTCGCACTCACCCGCATGACCGAGGACATGTTCGGCGCTGCGGGCGATGCGCTCGATCCCGCCCTCGTGAGCCCGCTCGTCGCCTACCTCGCCTCCGAGGCCTGCGACGTCAGCGGTGAGGTCTACTCGGCCGCCGGCGGCATCATCTCCCGCTTCTTCATCGGCCTCACGCCCGGTTACTACAACCCGAACCTCACCGCCGAGGACATCGCGGCGCACTGGTCGGAGATCCGTGACGAGTCGGGTTACATCGTCCCCGACGATTCGAGCGGCGAGATCAACAAGATCGTCAGCACCGTTCTCGGGCGCGACTAGTCGTCGAACTCGTCGCCCCGGGCCATCACCGGGGCTCCGTGGTGCACGACCATGCGCCACTCCTCGCCATCGCGCCTGAACACGTTGAGGGCGGCGACCACGCCGCTCGCACCGGCGGTGAGCAGGTTCTCGTCGCAACTGACCCACGCCGAATCGCCGTTCACGACGACCTGTTCGTCGGTGACGATGAACTGCAGTTGCTGCGGACCATCGAACAACGCAGCCCAACTCGCGCCGATGGCCGACCAACCCCGCAAGGGGGTCCACCCGGGGTGCACGCAGACGGTTTCGTCATCGTGGGCCCACAGATCGCTCATCGCATCGAGATCGCGGTCCTCGAACGCGGCATAGAACCGGGCATTGGCCTCGAGCACCGCGTCGGATGACGCGTCGGATGACATGGGCGCACGGTAGCGGCAGGATGGGGTGATGCGAGTCCGCTCAACCGACGAGGTCGAACTCGAGGTCCACGACCTCGGTGGCGACGGCCCACCCCTGCTGTTCGTGCACGCCACCGGATTCCACGGTCGCGTTTGGGAACCGCTCGCGTCACGACTCGATGGCTTCCACAAGTGGTCGATCGACATGCGTGCACATGGTGACTCGACTCCTCCCATCGGGCGCGCGCTCGAGTGGGAGGGATTCGCCGACGACATCTGCGCCGTGATCGACCACCTCGGTCTCGAACACCCATTCGCCGTCGGTCACTCGAAGGGCGGCGCCGCACTCGTGCTGGCCGAGGAGCGTCACCCCGGAACGTTCCGCGCGCTCTACGTGTACGAGCCGGTGATCATGACGCCGGAATGGGCGAAGGGAGTGATGCACGACAACCCGCTGTCGAATGGGGCACGTCGTCGCCGTGCCTCGTTCCCATCCGTCGCCGACGCCATCGCCAACTACTCGGCGAAGCCGCCGTTCGACACGCTCGACGAGGATGTGCTCGCGCTCTACGTCGAGCACGGCTTCCGAGCCGAGGCCGACGGCATCACGCTCAAGCTCGCTCCGGAGCTCGAGGCCGATGTCTACGCCCACGGAAGTGCGCATCAGGCGTTCGCATCGCTCGGTGAGGTGAAGTGTCCGGTCACCGTCGCCATCGGGGTCGAGACCGTTCCGCCCGCGGTGTTCGCCCGCCCCATCGTGGCCGCCCTGCCCAACGGCACGCTCGTCGAGTTCGGCGACCTCGGCCACTTCGGGCCGCTGGAGGAACCGGGTCGGATCGCCGAATCGGTGCGCGTCGCGTTCGCCTCGGCCTAGCCTCGGGCGATGGCGCTCGAACTCCCGTCAACGCTGTCGCCGTCGAAGGTCTCGGCGTTCACCGATTGCGCGCTGGCGTTCCGCTTCTCGGCCATCAATCGCATCCCGCAGCCGCCCACGATCGCCACGGTGAAGGGAACGTTCGTCCACACCGCTCTCGAACGGCTCCTCGCGTTGCCCGCCGACGAACGTGATCTCGACACCGCGCTCGACTGCCTGGCCAGCGCGAGGGTCGAACTCGTCGATGATCCCGACTGGATCGGACTCGCACTCGACGACGACGCGGTCGCGCAGTTCGACCGCGATGCCGACCAACTCGTGCGCCGCTACTTCGACATCGAGGATCCGCGCGAAGTGAAGCCCGTCGGCCTCGAGATGCACGTCGAGTACCACCTCGACGGGATCCACCTGCGCGGCATCATCGATCGACTCGAGACGGGCCCCGACGGAGAGCTGGTGATCTCCGACTACAAGACGGGCAAGGCACCACCTCCCGCCTACCAACAGTCACGATTCACCGGGCTGCACTTCTACGCGTACCTGTGCGAGAAGGTGGTGGGTCGAGCGCCGTCGAAGGTCCAGTTGTTGTTCCTCGGCACACCCGCGATCGTCGAATCGCCGTCGAACGAACAGACCCGACGTCAGACCGAACGCAAGCTCCGTTCCATCTGGCAGGCCATCGAGACCGCCTGCGAGCGCGAGGACTTCCGTCCCAAGCGATCGAAGTTGTGCGACTGGTGCACCTATCGCGAGTGGTGCCCCACCTTCGGCGGCGACCCCGCCGCAGCGCCCGTGTTCCCCAGCGCCGCCTGACCTGCGGGGGCCATCGCCCCACTCCCCTAGCATCGGCCCCCGTGACCGCCGAGACCCTCGCCCCCGAACCGTCCGACGCTGCGTTCGACGCAGCACTGCGCGACGACCTCGCCGCTGCCGAACTCGCGGCGGAACTGGCCGAGGGTGAGGGCGGATCGATCATCGATCGCTTCGACGACGCGGTCGATCGCTTCTTCGACAACTTCCGAGGCACCGAGCCGACCGATCGCATCATGTACGCACTCACCGAGTTGGGTGACTTCGGCCTGATCTGGGTACTGCTCGGATGGGTCAAGGGGCTGCGCAACGAACGCGAGGCCCGCGCCGCCATGCGTCTCACCGCAGCACTCGCCGCCGAGTCGGTGCTCATCAACGGCATCGTGAAGAACCTGTTCAAGCGCGAACGTCCCGTGGTGCAGGAACCGCGTCCCCATCGACTGCGCATCCCCCTCACCACGAGCTTCCCCAGCGGTCATTCGAGCACGGCGATGCTCGCTGGCATGCTGCTCACGCAGCGCGCGAGTCGCCCAACGAAGATCGTGGTGTTCACCCTCGGTGGCCTCGTCGCCGCCAGCCGCGTGCACGTGCGCATCCATCACGCCAGCGATGTGCTCGGCGGCCTCGTGGTCGGTCTCGGCCTCGGTGCGATCGCCCGGGTCGCGTTCCCCCTCCATCCCCGCCGGAGCCTGCGATGACCCTGCGCTTCTCGATCAACTGGGACTACCGCTGCCCCTTCGCCCGCATCGTGCATCGTCACGTCGTCGAGGGCCTTCTCGACGGTGCCGACTGGGACGTGCGGTTCGTCCCGTTCTGTCTCGGACAGATGCATCTGGAGCCCGGCGAGACCGATGTGTGGGATCGCCCCGAGACCGACACGGGGATCCTCGCCCTCCAAGTTGCAGTGGTCGTGCGCGATGCCGATCCCGAGCGCTTCCCCATCGTGCATCGAGCGCTGTTCGAGGCTCGTCACACCGCCGGCGCGCAGTTGCGAGATGAAGCCGTGCTGCGGTCGATCCTGAGGGCCGAGGGGGTCGACGCCGATGCGGTCTTCGCCGAGGTGGCGAGCGGCCGGCCGCTGGCCACCGTGCGCGACGAGCACACGGCATCGGCACGAGACCTCGACGTGTGGGGCGTGCCGACGTTCATGAACGACGAACACGCCGCCTTCGTGCGGCTGATGGAACTGCCCGTCGACGGAGCCGATGCCCGTCGTTCGATCGAGCGGATCGTCGACCTGCTCGACACGTGGCCCGCGCTGAACGAGTTCAAGCACACGAGCCTCGACCGCTGACGCGGTCGGCTCAGCCCTGGGGCGTCAGCACGACCTCATGGGCCAGGAGTGAACGCAGGTCGAGGAGGAGGTCGGAGACCTCGCTGGTGCTCACGAGCTCGCGATGCAACATCTCGCCGAGGGCACGGTCGATGACGGCCAGCGCTTCGGTGATGGCTTCGAGTTCATGGGTCTCGGTCATTGTCTGCTCCTGGTGGCGGTGGATCTGTGGTGGATCTGAGGCACTGCCGTGGACTGCTGGGTGCATCGTAGAGGTGCACTGCGCGTTCCACGCGTCACATTGCCCACTTTCACACTCCGGAAACGCACGATGTCGGCTCGGGGCTGTCACCCACCCGAACTAGCGTCCGCCCCATGTCGACCAGTCATCCCATTGCCGGCCCGTCGGGCGAGCATCGGCCAGGGCTCACGTTCGCCTCGTTCTCGGCGCTCGGGCTCGCCTCCGGCATCGAGGCGGCCCAACGGGCCAAGGCGCTGGGTGCGGCTTCGTTCTGGGTGGCCGAGACGACGGGCCTGGAGGCGTTCTCGACCCTCGCTGCCATCGGGTCGGCGGTGCCCGGGCTCTCACTCGGCACGGGTGTGCTGGCCCTCCAGTTGCGCACCCCGGGCGTCGCGGCGATGGGTGCGGCCTCGTTGCAGGCGATCAGCCCCGACGCCGACGTGCTCCTCGGGTTCGGCGTGTCGTCGCCCGCCGTGGTCGGCCGTTGGCACGGCGCCCACTACGGCGACCGGCCGCTCGCCCAGATGCGCGAATACCTCACGTTGTTGCGCCTCTGCCTGAGCGGAGAGAAGGTCGACTTCTCCGGCGACTTCTACAGCGTGAAGGGGTTCCGTCTCGGCGACCGCCTCGGCCCAGTGCGCGATCGCGCCACCGGCGAACTCGTAGAGCGGCCGCGACCGCGCCTCATCGTCGCTGCCCTCAACCCGCAGATGTTGCGCCTCGCCGGTGAGCTGGCCGACGGTGTACTGCTCAACTACCTGCCGGCCTCGCATGTGCCATGGTCGGTGCAACAGGTGCGCGAGGGCGGAGACGCCACCATCTATGCGTACGTGCACGTCGGCGTCACCGATGTCGAGCCCAATCGCCAGCACGCACGACGCGATCTGTTCTCGTACATCGTCGTCGACTCCTACGCGAAGAACTTCTCTCGTGCCGGCTTCGCCGATGAGGTGGCCGAGGTGCGCGAACGACACGCCGCCGGCGATCGCGAGGGCGCAGTGGCCGCCGTCAGCGATCGCATGGTCGACGCCATCGACATCCTGGGCGACTCCACGCACATCGGTGCCAGCGTGCGGGCCTACGCCGATGCCGGCGTCGACGTACCGGTCGTGATGCCGCTGCCATGGGGCGACGATCGCATGGGCGTCGTGCGCGCCACGATCGATGCGTCGTTCGGCCCCGAGGGCCTCGGCTGATGCCACCTCCCCGCCGCACCCGTGCCAGCGCACCGCCCGAGGTCGACCCGGGTTCGGGTCTGGCTGCGCTCGGGCTGGTGGCCGGCGATGTCGTTCGCTTCCGTCGCCGCGAGAGCGAACGTTGGAAGGAGGGCACCGTCGCGCGCCGCGAGACCGATGGCAGTCTCGGCGTTCGTGACAGCAAGGGCGCCCTGAGGGCGTTGCCGGTCGAGCTCGTCGAGGTGCGCACCAAGGGCCCACGCGGCGGCGTGCTGTGGGAGCCGCTCGGTGAGCGCGCGGCCCGCACCGAGCAACTGCGTCTTCTCTAGCGGGCGAGCGAGCGCAGAGCGATCACCGGGTCGACCCCGGCCATGCCCAAGACCGCGAGCACCGGTGTGGTGACACCGTTGTCGACATATCGCTGCACCTTGGCCCGACACTGCTCGGGTGTGCCGTGCACGATGAGATCGTCGACGACCTCATCGGGGATCGCTGCGAGCGCACCGGCGCGATCACCATCGGACCAGCGCTGCCACATCTCGCCCAACAGATCGCCGCGGCCCAACCATTCATGGAAGGCGCGATAGACGGGAACGTTGAGGTATGCAGCGATGGCGAAGCGTCCCTGGGCCCGCACGGTCTCGGCATCCTCACTCGGCACGACGAAGATGCGGGCCACGATCTCCTTGTCGTCGCCGTGCGCCCGCACGATCGGCGCCACCGTGGCCACGTCGTCGGCCGAGAGCCAATTGATGATCGCACCATCGGCCTCACGACCTGCGAGATCGAGCATGCCGCGTCGCAGCGCGGCCACCAGGATCGGTACCGGTCGCTCGGGCACCGACGAGAGCTTGAAGCCCTTGATCGAGAACGTGTCGTAGGTCTCTGTGATCTTCTCGCCCGTCGCAGCAGCGCGCAGGAAGCGAACCGTGTCACGCACGCGCTTGTAGGGCTCGTCGAAGTCGATGCCGTTCCAACGGCCCACGATGACGTCGGACGAACTGCCGATGCCGAGGACGAATCGACCGGGCGCGGCCTGGGCCATTCCGAGCGCGCTCTGCGCGATCACGGCTGGACCACGGGTGAACACGGGAACGATCGCAGTGCCGAGACGCAACGACGGAGCCCATTGCGACGCGAGGGCGAGCGGTGTGAACGCGTCGACGCCGTCGGTCTCGGCTGGTTGCGCGCTGCGGGCGGCATTGGCGGAAAACCCGTTCATCAAGGGAGAAGGCTCCTCGCCCCGTTCGCGGCGGGAACTGCTCGGTCATTCTCAGCTCACGTTGGATCTCGACTTGTAGGAAATGTTGGAA
>CAYVUO010000112.1:0-1497 GCA_964454715.1 uncultured Bifidobacterium sp.
CTTCGAGTCGAACGTGCATGAGGCGGGCGAACCGACGATGTCGGACGACACGATGTCCTCGTCGCAGTAGTCGAGCACGCCGGAGAGCTTGCCCGAGCTGGCCGCAGCCTTGAACGCGGAGTTGATCTCGTCGACGGTGACGTCACGCTTGAGCACACCCACGAAATCGGTGATCGAACCGTCGGGGATCGGCACGCGCAGCGCAGTGCCGTCGAGCTTGCCCTTCATCGACTCGAGCACGAGGCCGGTGGCGCGGGCCGCACCCGTCGACGACGGAGTGATGTTGGCGGCCGAGGCGCGGGCGCGGCGCATGTCGGAATGCGGACCGTCGACGAGGTTCTGGTCGCCGGGGTACGCGTGCACGGTCGTCATGAGGCCCTTCTCGACGCCGAAGGCATCGTCGAGGACCTTGATCATCGGCACGAAGCAGTTGGTCGTGCACGACGCGTTCGACACGACCTTGTGCTTCGCCGGGTCGAAGGTGTCGTCGTTCACGCCGACCACGAACGTGGCGTCGGCATTGGTGGCGGGAGCCGAGATGATCACGTACGGCGCGCCCGCCTCGAGGTGGGCGGCGGCCTTGTCGCGGTCGGTGAAGAAACCCGTCGACTCGACCACGAGATCGACGCCGAGTTCCTTCCACGGCAGGTCCTTGGGATCACGGATCGCCGTGATCCTGAGCAGCTTGCCGTCGACGAGGATGCCGTCGTCGGTGGCCTCGACCTTGGCATCGAGGCGACCCATCACGGTGTCGTACTTGAGGAGGTGAGCCATCGCCGGGATGGATCCGAGGTCGTTGGCGGCGACGATCTCGACATCGACACCCTGCGACCTCACCGCCCGGAAGAAGTTGCGGCCGATGCGGCCGAATCCGTTGATGCCGACGCGGATGGTCATGATTGGTGCTGCCTCCTGGGTGGACCGATGACGAACGGGCATGACCGAACGACTCGGCTCCACCCGGGACCGACATCATGGCCCACGGATCGGGCGGCCGATGGCACCTCCGACCCCCCGTCCGGGTGACGTCCGACCGGGCGCCGGGACGTCGGACTAGCGCTCGAGGTCGCGGTGGGTGACCCGCAGGTGCACGCCCTGCTCCCGCAGTGCCCCGGCCACCGTCTCCGCGATCGCCACCGATCGATGGCGTCCCCCGGTGCAGCCGAACGCCACGGTGAGGTACGACTTGCCCTCGGCCACATAGGCAGGGAGCAGCGTGGTGAGCAGGCCCTCGATCTGCTCGAGGAAACCGGTGGTGACGGGCTGTCCGAGCACGTAGTCGCGAACGGGCTCGTCGAGACCGGTGAGCGGACGCAGTTCGGCCACCCAGTGCGGGTTGGGCAGGAAGCGGCAGTCGATCACGAGATCGACGTCGAGAGGGAGCCCGTGCTTGTAACCGAACGACATCACCGTCGTCTGCATGCCCCCGGCCGGCGCATCGGCAGCGAACAGGTCGAGCATGCGGGCCCGCAATTGGTGCACGTTGAGATCGGTGGT
>CAYVUO010000112.1:1507-3266 GCA_964454715.1 uncultured Bifidobacterium sp.
GTGTCGATGACGACATCGGCTTCGGCCTTCACCGGCTGCAGCACGGTGCGTTCGAGTTCGATGGCCTCGGCGAGGGTGCGGTCGTCGGCACCGAGCGGATGACGCCGACGCGTGCTCTCGTAACGACGCACCAATTCATCGGTGGCGGCCTCGAGGAACACGATGCGCAGACGATCGACCTGCGAGCGCAGTGCCTCGAGCGCCGGAAGCGCCCGATCGTGGTAGGGACCGGTACCCACCACGAGGACGATGTTCTGGATCGTCGTCTCGGGCGAGTCGGAGACCTCGGTGACGCGACCGATGAGGGCGGGCGGCAGGTTGTCGATGACGTACCAGCCGAGATCCTCGAGCACGTCGGCAGCCTGCGACCGACCCGCTCCGGAAAGCCCCGTGATCACCACGAAGTCGCTCACGACGTGCACGCTACCGCCGCCTACGCTCGCCGAATGGACAACCTCGAAGCACTTCCCCTCGCCGCAGCCGGATTCGAACGCCTCCTGGTGACCGTCACACCAGCCGATCTCGATACGCCCACGCTCTGCGATGGCTGGACGGTGCGCGACCTACTCACCCACGTCATCGGGGGTACGACGATGTCGGCGGCGGTGCTCACGGGAGCGAGCCGAGACGAGGCCGTCGCCATCATGGCGTCGACCACCCTCGACGACGACTTCGTGTCGCAGTACCGCGGTGCGATCGCGGCGCAGGCCGAAGCATTCGCCGATCCCGCCAATCTGGAGCGAACGGTCGCACATCCGGCCATGGACATGCCCGGGGCCCAGCTCGCGGGTTTCCGTGTCGGTGATCTCACGGTGCACGCATGGGACCTCGCCCGGGCCATCGGTGGCGACGAACGACTCGAAGACTCGGTCGTCGAGGTCGTGTGGACGAACATCCAACCGATGCTGCCGATGATTGGCGCGGTCGGTGTGTTCGGCGAGGGCCCGAGCGGCACCATCGCCGACGACGCTCCGCTACAGACACGTCTTCTCGATGCGATGGGTCGACGCCCCTGAGCGTCAGTCCACGCGACACTCCTGCGCGTCAGACGCGGCGCGCCACCAGCACCAGCAGGCGCGGGATCGTGGTGACCTCGGTGTACTCGGGAGCGCGGGCCACGAATCCCGCCGGTGGGGCCGGTTCGATCATGCGCTCGAGCAACAGACCGTTGTCGGACATCGCGTTCACATAACGATTGAGCGGTCGGTGCACGAAGCGGATGTGCACGCCCTTCTCGACCTCCTCGACCGTCGCCTGCTCGACGAGATAGGAGCCGATGCGCCAGTACTGCTCCTCGAGGATCTGATCGTCGATCCAACCGGAGCCAGGCGTCTGCAACAGCGGATGGTTGAGGCAGAACACGAAGCGGCCACCGGGTCGCAGCACGCGCGAGACCTCGGCGATGGCCTCATCGACGGCGTCGATGTGCTCGAACACCAGACAGCACACGACGGCGTCGAACGCTCCGTCGTCGAACGGCAGCGACTCGGCCCCGCAGCGCAGGTACTCCACTCCCCCACCGCGGCGGATCGCCTCGTCTATCTGGCGCGCAGTGGGGTCGATGCCGGTGACCTGAGCGCCATGCACGGCAGCGATGGCGCGCGCTACCTGGCCCTCACCGGTACCGACCTCGAGCACGCGCGCATGACCGGCCGTCCACTCGAGCACGAGCGGGATGATCTGCTCGACGTACTCGGGATCGGCTCCGTCGGTGAACTCGCGCTGCCACCAGTCGGCATGGGCTTCCCAAAGTTGGGCA
>CAYVUO010000112.1:3276-5644 GCA_964454715.1 uncultured Bifidobacterium sp.
CGGACGGCGACGCGGCGCCGGGCTGTGGATGTGGTCCCAGACGGCCTTGGCGACGGCATCGGGCAACCAGCTGAGTGCCTGCAACTCCTCGAGCGATGCGCGCTTCACTGCGGCGACACTGCCCATCTCCGCTACGAGTCGCGTGCGGCGACCCTCGCCGAGCCCGGGGATGCCGTCGAGCACGCTGGTCGTCATGCGCTTGTTGCGCAGTTCGCGGTGGTAGGAGATGGCGAAGCGATGGGCCTCGTCCCGGATGCGTTGCAACAGGAACAGCGCGTCGGAACCGCGCGGCACCTCGATCGGCTCCGAGCGGCCCGGCACGAAGACCTCCTCGAACCGCTTGGCCAATGACGCAACGGGGATCTCCTCGTCGAGCCCGAGTTCCTCCAGCACCTGCACCGCGACACCCAGCTGACCCTTGCCGCCGTCGACGAGCAGCAACTGCGGCGGATACGCGAACTTGCCCGAACGCTCACCGACGGGCTTGGCCCGCTCCTCGAGATACGCGCTGAGCCGACGGGTGAGCACCTCGGTCATCGCCGCGAAGTCGTCGTTGCCCTGGTCACCCTTGATCTTGAAGCGTCGGTACTCGCGCTTGTCGGGCATGCCATCGGTGAGCACCACCATCGAACCGACGTAGTCACTTCCCTGGATGTGTGACATGTCGTAGCACTCGATCCGCAATGGCGCCTCGGGCAGACCCAGTCGCTGCTGCAGATCGTTGAGGGCACGCGCACGCGAGTTGTGATCCGACGCGCGCTTCAGACGATGACGTGCGAATTCGTCGGTGGCGTTGCGCGTGACGGTCTCCATCAACGCCTTCTTGTCTCCGCGCTGCGGCACACGGATCCCGACCTTCGTACCCCGCAGCCCGCTCAGCCATTCCTCGAACAGTTCGAGCTCGGCCGACTCGTGGGGAACGAGCACCTCGCGGGGCACACCGAGCGGCGGGCTCTCGCCATACATGCGCTCGAGGACGCGATCGACCAATGCGCCGGGCGACAGATCCTCGGTGAGGTCGAACACCCAACCCCTTCGGCCCACGACCCGACCACGGCGCACGTGGAACACCTGCACCGCCGTCTCGAGTTCGTCACCGTGCAGACCGACGACATCGAGGTCCTCGTCGGGGCCGAGCACCATCTGCTGACGCTCCACCACACTGCGCACGGCCACGAGTCGATCGCGCACGCGCGCGGCACGCTCGAACTCCAACTCATCGCTGGCCTGTTGCATCTCGGCCTCGAGCCGGGTCACCACCGCGTCGGTGTCACCGTCGAGGAAGCGGATGAGATCGCGCACGAGCGCGTCGTAGTCATCCCTCGAGACCTCGCCGATGCACGGACCCGCGCACTTCTCGATGTGGAACAGCAGACATGGCCGACCCATCTTCGTGTGACGCTGCAACTTCGTGTCGGAACACGTGCGCACCGGGAACGTGCGCAGCAGCAGGTCGAGCACCTCGCGGATGGCCCACGCCGCGGCGTACGGCCCGAAGTAGCGAGTGCCGCGACGACGATCACCCCTCATCACCGTGGCCCGGGGCCATTCGTCGTCGACGGTGACGGCGAGGAAGGGGTAGCTCTTGTCGTCCTTGAGGTCGACGTTGAACCGGGGCGAGTGCTGCTTGATCAGGCTGTACTCGAGCATGAGCGCCTCGAGCTCGTTGCGCACCTGGATCCACTCGACCGATTCGGCCGCCTCCACCATCTGGGCCGTGCGCGGTGCCAGCACCTCGGGCCGCTGGAAGTAGTTCGACAGGCGGGACCTCAGGCTCTTGGCCTTGCCCACGTAGATGACCCGGCCCAGGGCGTCCTTGAACTGGTACGAGCCGGGCTCATCGGGAATCGTGCCGGCCGGCGGTCTCTGCACCATCGGGCAGATCGTACGGCGGGGCGGTGCTCGGGCCCTCCCCGGGCCTATGCTGTGCGAGCCGGCCTGGTATCCGGCAGGAACCGAAGCTCCCGAGACCGACATCCCCGTGGCGTGGCGACCAGGCTGCCCCCACCGGTCACATCGGGTGTTGCAGTACCGAATGCCCCGCAGCACCAGCAGCACCACGTGAACCGAACAGTCTGGAGAGTCCCATGCGACTCCAACTCCCGCTCCCCGAGCGGTACTCCGACGCAACCCCGGGCGATCTCGCCGACCGCATCGCCGCGGCCAAGGCCACGCTCGGCGATCGAGTGTTCATCCTCGGGCACCACTACCAGCGCGACGAGGTCATGCGCTGGGCCGACGCCCGGGGCGACTCGTTCCGGCTCTCGGTGCTGGCCAAGGAGCACCCCGAGGCCGAGGCCATCGTGTTCTGCGGTGTGCACTTCATGGCCGAGTCGGCCGACATCCTCACCGGCGACCACCAGTCGGT
>CAYVUO010000112.1:5654-6623 GCA_964454715.1 uncultured Bifidobacterium sp.
GCTGCTCCATGGCCGACATGGCCGACCT
Source organism: uncultured Bifidobacterium sp. (assembly GCA_964454715.1). Lineage (GTDB taxonomy): Bacteria > Actinomycetota > Acidimicrobiia > Acidimicrobiales > Acidimicrobilacustridaceae > Acidimicrobilacustris. The sequence goes on from CAYVUO010000112.1 coordinate 5,683, forward strand.
CGACGAGGTCACCGAGGCGTGGGAATCGCTCGCTCGCGTGACCGACATCTCGAAGGTCGTGCCCATCACCTACATGAACTCGTCAGCCGCTCTGAAGGCGTTCGTCGGGGAGCATGGCGGCGCCGTGTGCACCTCATCGAACGCGCGAGCCGTGCTCGAGTGGGCACTCTCGCTCGGCGATCGGGCCGAAGACGGAGCCGGCGGACGCCAGGTGCTGTTCTTCCCCGACCAGCACCTCGGCCGCAACACCGGTTTCGACCTCGGCTTCACCGCCGATGACATGAGGGTCTGGGATCCGCGCCGCGAGCACGGCGGCCTCGACGAGCGCGACATCAAGGAATCCACCTTCCTGTTGTGGAAGGGCCACTGCTCGGTGCATCAGCGCTTCCGTCCCGAGCACATCGCCGCATTCCGCGAGCAGCACCCCGATGGCCTCGTCGTCGTGCACCCAGAGTGCGCGCACGAGGTGTGCGCACTCGCCGATCAGGTCGGCTCCACCGACTTCATCATCCGCGCCGTCGAGAATGCTCCGGCTGGCACGGTCATCGGCGTCGGCACCGAGATCCACCTCGTCAACCGGCTCGATGCCGAGACCCCGGACAAGTCGGTCGTGTCGCTCGACCCGCTCGTGTGCCCGTGCTCGACGATGTTCCGCATCGATGCCGCGCATCTGTGCTGGGTGCTCGAGAACCTCGTCGAGGGTCGCGTGGTCAACCAGATCACCGTCGACGCCGACACGGCGCGGTGGGCGCGAGTCGCGCTCGACCGCATGCTCGAGATCGTCTAGGTCCGGCGCCGCGGCGACGCGTCAGAGCCCGAGCAGCGGGCGCAGGAACTGACCGGTATGGCTGGCCGCGGTGGCGGCCACGGTCTCCGGCGTGCCCTCGACCACGATCGAGCCCCCGCCGCTGCCGCCCTCGGGACCGAGGTCGATCAACCAG
>CAYVUO010000113.1:0-6569 GCA_964454715.1 uncultured Bifidobacterium sp.
GTGCTCTAGCCATTGAGCTACACCCGCAGGGGTGATGAGCGTACCCGCTGTCAGGGGCGGGCGGCGAGGGCGGTGGCGACGGACCGATCGATCGCCATCCACTGATCGTCGAGCCAGTCGGCGAACGCGTCACCCTCGGGCACGTCGGAGCGAGCGATCGTCTCGAGCACCACGCGGGCCCGAGGTTCGGAACGAGCGAGTCGACGCAGGATGCCCCCGAAGGTGTCGAGCCCTTCGAAGCCGACGTGCCACATGAGCACGACATCGGCATCGGGAACGGTGGCGAGCAGCGTGTTGGCGCCCGCGGGCCTCGGCGGGAGCAGATGCTGCATCTCGATGAACTTGCGATGACGATGCGGAGATCGCTTCTCGAGTCGATCGACCAGATAGCGCCGCTTTTCGTCGTTGGCGCGGGTGCCCTCCGGGAAGATGACCGCGACGTCGCGCTCCCCCATTCCCTGGGCCATCGCAGCGATGCCCTCGAGTTCGCGCTTGGCCGCCATCGAACCGCGATCGACGAACCAGTTCGGGATGCGGTGACCGACGATGTCGAGGCACGGATCGAGCGTGAGTTCCTTCTTCATCACGTAGCGAGGGAACCGGTGAGCGAGCGAACCGAAGGCCCATGCACTCACCAACGCATCACCGAGGCTCGCATGACGTCCGAGCACGAGCAGAGGACCATCGGTCAGAGAGTCGACTCCCTCGACCTCGATGCCCAGACCGCAAGTGACGCGCAATGATCCGATCAGGCGTGCAGCCCACCAACGCTGCAGCGCGTACTGCGCCCGCATGTCCTTGCCACGACCGATCGACCAGGTGAGCAGTGCGCCCGTGATTCCACAGACCTCCAGCCACGACCAACACAACGCGAAGGCCAACAGACGCACGGTGGGCATGCGCCACAGTCCCCGGACGACGTCGAACAGCGCAGCGATGAGAAGCCATGCCGGCAACGTGAGGGTGAGCACCACAGCGAGCACGACGACCGCGCTGACCATGATCGGCCGACGGATCCACGCACGCTCCATGGGGCGAGGGTACCTGCGGTCAGCCGCCGTGAGCAGCGATGTCGGCGAGCGGAACCTCGACCGCAGGCTGCTGGAGGCGTGAACGAACCTTGCGTGCGGGAATGGCGACGACGCACACGATGCCGATCACCATGATCGGCACGACAGCGCGGAACCCCATGGAGAGCGACGCCGAGAAGGCACGGGCGAATGCCTCGCGCGCTTCGACGCTCATCTGGATGATCTTCTGGGGCGCGGCCTGGATCTCCTCAACCGAGGTGCCGGGCATCTCGACCGCCACCTCCGTGTAGAGCGCTGCGGTGAACACGCTTCCGACGATGGCGACGCCCATCGAATTGCCGAAGACCCGTGCCAACATCGTCACCGAAGTCACCACACCCATCTCCGACGGCTTCGTCGAACGCTGGATGACGTAGAGCAGCGTCTGCATCACGAATCCGATGCCAGCACCCACGACCATCGCCGAGAGCACGACGTAGAGGCCAGAGGTGTGCGGCCCGATCGCCGACAGCATCAGGAAGCCGACCAGGCACTCGATCGAACCGATGACGGGAAGGAGCTTGTGGCCACCGAACCGATCGGTGATCTGACCAGCGACCATCGTCATCGCCGCCGACGTGAGCGCGAAGGGGCCGACCATCAGGCCGGCGTGCGTCGCGTCCATGCCCGACACGGCCTCGAAGAAGACGGGCGGGTAGACGATGCAGGTTCCGAATGCCACACCAGTGGTGAGATTCCCGGCGATGCCGAGGGCCGTGACTCGGTCGAGGAAGATCCGCATGGGCATGAGCGGATAGCTGATGCGGTTCTGCCGCATGACGAAGAGGATCGCCAGCACGACTGCGAAAGACCCCAGCCCGATGGTGCGCAGGCTGATCCATTGCAGACGACCGCCCGTGCCGCCGATCGCGAGCAGCAACGACGCTGCAGCACCCGCGAGCAGACCTGCCCCGACGAGATCGAGTCGATGCGGATTGCGCGGCGACCGCGGAACCAGCAGCAGGGTGAGGAGACAGAGGATGCCGCTCGGAAGATTCACGAAGAAGGCCCAACGCCACGACAGGTGATCCACGAAGAACCCGCCCACCGACGGTCCGAGCACGGAGGTGACCGCGAACGCGATCCCCGTGTAGCCGAGGTAGCGACCGAGGCGATCCGCCGGCACGAACTCGGCCACGAGTGACATCGCGAGACCCGTGATGCCTCCCGCCCCAACGCCTTGGAGCACGCGGAACGCGATGAGCATCGGCATCGTCTGAGCGGCGCCGCAGAGCATCGAGCCGACGATGAACAACGCGATCGCGAATGCGAACACCCTCTTGCGGCCGAGGGTGTCACCGACCTTGCCGTACAACGCCATGGTCGTGACCTGCGCCAATAGATAACTCGTCGTGAGCCAAGGGAGGAGTGAGAGGCTCCCGAGCTCGGAGAGGATCGTCGGAGCTGCGGTTGCGACGATGGCGCCGTCGAGGCCCGACAGTGTCGCCCCCAGGAGCACACCAGCGAACACGATCGTGACGCGACGACCCGAGAGCACGGGAGCAGCGACCGAGGTCGCGCTCGAGGTCACGGCGTACCGCTGCGGCGCTGCTCGCGCTGTTCCCGACGGGCGGCATCAGCCGCGTTGTGGCGCTTCATCGTGCCGAGCGGATCGGCCTTGAACGCCTCGACCGAACGTTGATGGCCGGCGAGAGCCTGGAACTCGGAGCCAGCGCGAATGGCTGAACGCACGCCCATGATCTCGGCCTGGCGATGGACCATTCGCTTGTTGATCTGTGCGAGGTCCGTGGCCACCGCTGCGACCTGCGCCGCGACGTCGAGCACTTCCTCGTCGAGCATCTCTGCCGGGAACGAACGATTGGCGAAACCGATCTGAGCTGCCTCGGGCCCGAGCATCTCGCCGCCGGTGAGCATGATCTCCATGGCGCGTCGCATGCCGAGCAGGGGCTCGTGGTACTGGCAATCGGGCGGTGAAGCGACTCGAACGATCGGATAGGAGATCCGACAGTCATCGGCCACATAGACCAGGTCACAGGCCTGCACCAGTTCGGTGGCCCCGGCGATCGCGTAGCCGTGCACCTGCGCGATGACCGGCTTGGCGAGATCCCAGAACGCGAACCAGTTCGCGGTCACCTGTCGCGCCCATTCGCCATCTCCGGGCGCGGTGTGGAACGGCGGCTCGTCCATGAGCGCACCGCCGAGGTCGTAGCCCGCGGAGAAGCACGGACCACCGCCACGGATGATCGTCACGCGCACCGAATCATCGCGGTCGTTGTGTTCGAGCACGTCGAGCAACTCCGAACGCATCGGCGTGGAGATCGCGTTGCGCTTGTCGGGTCGATTCAAGGTGATGCGCGAAACGAATTCGATCGGCGCATCGACCAGGATCGTCTCGTAGTTCCCCCCAGGCATGGCTCAGTCCCCCAACTGATCGCGAGTACCCGCCAATTCGGCGAGCAGGTCCAACCCCTCGACGGTCTCGGACCGCACGATGAGGCCGGTGAAACCCATCTTCGTCCACGAATCCCAGCGGCTGCGGATCCGTTCCGGCGAACCGATCAGCGCACCTTCATCGTGGTACTCATCGGGAACCGCGGCGATGGCCCCCTCGCGATCGCCAGCGAGCCAGCACTCGTGGATCCGCTGTGCCGCGTCCGCGTAGCCCCGACGCGCCATCGCTTCGCGGTGATAGTTGTGCGTCGCCGAACCCATGCCACCCACGTACATGGCCGTGAGCGGCTTCATGGCATCGAGCGTGCCGCGGATGTCGTCGGTGATGTGCACCGACGTGCCGCCGAAGATCTCAAAGTTGGCCGGTTGCCCGCCACGCGTCGCGAACCCTCTCTCGAGAGCCGGTCCGTACACATCAGCGCCGTCGGGACCCCAGCCCATCGGAAGCATTCCGTCGCAGACCTCGGCACACAGCTCGGTGTTCTTGGGTCCGCCAGCACCCAACCAGATCTCGACCTCGCCGGCAGGGTGGAGGATCGAGCGCAACGGCTTGCCCTGACCGATCGCGCCCGGCCCATTGAACGGCAGCGGGAACTCGGAGCCGTCGTTGGTGAGCGGCTCGCGCGCGAACACCTTGCGCATGATCGCCACGTACTCGCGCAGTCGACGATTCGGGTTGCCCCAGGGCTGGCCATACCAACCCTCGACGATCTGCGGACCGCTCACACCGAGTCCGATGATCGTGCGATTGCCGCCGGCGAGCGCATCGATGGTGAGTGCATGCATCGCAGTGGCCGCAGGAGTGCGCGCCGCGATCTGCACGACTCCAGTGGCGAGCTTGATCCGCTTGGTGAGCGCAGCGAGGTAGGCCAGCGGCGAGAGCGCATCGGAGCCATAGGCCTCGGCGGTCCACACCGAATGGAAGCCGAGGTCCTCGGCATGGCGCACCATCTCGATCGGACCCTCCATCGCTGCGCCGCGATAGAGATCGAGCCCGAGTGCGAGCTTCACGGCATCAGCCGCCGTGGTTCATGCCGGTGGCGCGCCAACGCGTCCATGGTCCCTCCCCTGCGCCGACCTGGCGCGTCCCCTCACGCTAGTTCGCGTGCTGGCGGAACCCGGTAGGACGCGATCGCTGCGAGCACACCGACCGTGGCGGCGAGGAGGAACGTGACCACGAGTCCCGTCGTCGCCGATCCAGTGAGCGATTCGAGGCCGGCCACGACCGCGCCGGCCACGCCGGTGCCGAGCGCCACGCCGAGCATGTCGGACATCTGCAACGAGGCCGTGACCTTGCCCTCCTGCCCCCGACCGGCCGACTCCATCGCCACCACTGCGAGCGGCGAGTAGCCAAGGCCCATTCCCAGACCCGCGATCGCCCACATCGCCAATGCGAGTTGTGGTGGCACCGCCGGGACGAGGATGAGCACCATGCCCGCAGCGCCGACTGCGATCAGCAGGAGCCCGCGTCGCACGAGCACATCAGCACCGACGACACGTATCCAGCGGGCCTGTAGCCACGAGCCCACCGTCCAGAGGATCGCGCCCGCAGTGAGCGCGAGTCCGCCCATGACGGTCGGCAGTCCCCTCACACTCGTCATCGCGAACGGCACCCAGGCATCGGCGGCGAAGAACGCGAAGTTGAGCAGACCTCGGATCGCGACCGTTGCGGGCAGACCGCGCTCGAGGCGAGCAGTGCCGACGGGTGTGAGTCGTCGGAAGGCTGGCACCCCCACGAACAGTCCGGCGACGAGACAGGGAACCGCGATCCAGATCACATGCGACGTCAGCGCAGCGAGCACGAGCCCGGCACCGACCGCGATGCGAAGTGCATTGAGCAGATTTCGCTCACGACTCGGTACATCGGGAGCGGGCACCACGCGTACACCGAGCAGGGCCACGAAACCGATGACCGCGCAGAGGGGCAACAGACCGAGGAACACCCACCGCCAGCCCACCGCAGCGGCCACCCACGCGGCGACGAGCGGACCGATCACCGACGGCACCATCCATGCGCTCGAGATGAGGGCGAACATCGTGGGACGTTGCGCATCGGTATAGCTCCGACCGATGCACAGGTACGACGTCGCTGGCATCACACCTGCGCCCAATCCCTGCAGCACGCGACCACCGACGAGCACGAGCATCGACGGCGCGAATCCACCGACGAGGAGGCCCGCGGTGAACAGCACCAGGCCGGTGGCGAACGGCACCACCGGGCGCATGCGATCCCCCGCCGTGGCAGCCACCACCACACCGAACAGGCTGCCCAGGAAGAAGCCACTGAACACCCAGCCATAGAGACCGAGTGATCCGAGATCGTCCTCGACGAGTGGCATGACGGTCGCGACCGCCATCGATTCGAACGCGACGAACGTGACGATGAGCACGAGCCCGGCCGTCAGCAGACGACGACCGGGCTCGAACTCTCCATGCAGGCGCGCACGGGGCACGCCAGAACCTCTCACGTCATCCATCGATCAGATGATGACGCGCGATGCGGCTCAGGCCGTGGCCGGAACCGAGGGGCCCCGATAGGTGGCGGGTCCGAAACCGAGGATCAGGTAGAAGATCGGGCCGAGCAGCCAGAGGCCGATGCCGAAGCCGGTGCTGCGTCCGTAGCTCTTCGCGATGTCGAGCGACAGCAGCAACATGATGATGAGGTTGACGATCGGCACGTACATCAGGATGACCCACCACTGCGGACGTCCGACGAGCTTCGTCATCGGCAGGAATGCGAGCGGATAGAGGCACGTGATCAGGAACAACAGTGACCAGGCTCCGGACTCACCGCCCTTGTCGAGCGACTTCCAGAACCCGATGATGCCGAGGATGTGCAGGACGCCGAAGACGACGAGGAGGGCGATGAGCACGCCTGCGCCGCCACCGGAACTGCTCGATGAACTACTCGTGGTCAACAACGGTTCCGTTGCTGCGAACATGTGAAACCCCCTTGCGAAGCGCCGAGATGCGCTGTGATCAAGCGTAGGAAGACGACGTCGCACGTTGGCGGATGGCGCCCCCGCCAGGAATCGAACCCGGAACCTGCCGGGTAGAAACCGGCTGCTCTATCCAGTTGAGCTACGG
>CAYVUO010000114.1:0-6550 GCA_964454715.1 uncultured Bifidobacterium sp.
ATCAGGTGATGGGGCGCGTCACCGAACATCTCAAGCGCGCCCCCAGTGACTACTTCCGCAACAACTACTTCGTCACCCCGAGCGGCCTCGAGACCGTGCCCCAGTTGCAGCATGCGATGGCAGTCGTCGGCGCGGAGCGAATCATGTACGCGCTCGATTATCCGTTCATCCCGGGCACGCTCGGTCGGGTGTTCCTCGACGAGGCACCCATCAGCGACGTCGACAAGGCGCTGATCGCCCACGGCAATGCCGAGCGGTTGCTCCGCATCGCCCCTCTCTGACCTCTCCACGGTAGGAACCGCAGCGGCGCACTCGGAGGTCCTGCTCCACCCATCGCGGTGTTCGATGTCGCACGACGGTTGCAACGCCATGTGCAGCGGGAGCCAGCGACGATTGCCGCATCATGGCGATGTTCCGCACGCAGTGACGCGGCGAGTGTTCCGCCGCCCGACGACCGTCGGGCGAAGAGAGAGGACACACATGACATTCACCAAGAAGAGCGCGTTCATCGCGACCGGCATCTTCGTGGCGGCGGCAACGGCGGCGACCGCGCTGGCGTTCTGGACCACGAGCGGCTCGGGATCCGACGTCGGCACCGCGGGATCGGTCGGCACGCTCACGGTTGCCGTGAGCCTCGCCGACGGAAGCCACCCCGGAGACGGACCCACCGGCGCGCCCATCACCGGAACCGTCACCAACGAGACCACCTCGGCCATCAGCGTGACCCAGGTCGCTGGCGACCCCTTGTACGCGTCGACCAACCATCTCAGCGTCGACGGTGCACATTCCGCGTGCGTGCTCACCGACTTCACGGTCCAGATCGACCCGATCGTCGGAGCTCCGGTGACGCTCGCCGCCAACGGTGGTTCGACCCCGTTCACGGGCCGTCTCGTGATGGCCGAATCGGGCGCGAACCAGAACGCCTGCCAGGGCGCGGTTCTGACCGTCCACCTCGTGGCGTCCTGACCCATGGGAGCACGGACCGTTCGATCGCTGACGTTCGCGGTCATCGTGATGAGCGCCTCCGTGCTCCCCGCCGCGCCCGCATGGGCGTGGTTCTCATCGAGCGGTCGGGGCGTGGCGTCGGGTGTCACCGCCTCCATCCCGAGACCGACTGCGGTGACCGCTGCACAAACTGGTGAGGGTGTCGTGCGCGTCACCTGGTCGGAAGGTTCGACCGCTCTCGCCGTGACCCAGTACGTGCATCGCATCACCGCGAACGGCACCTCGATCGCATGCTCGCTCGACGCATCCGCCCGATCATGTGACGACGTCGGCGTGGCGGCCGGATCCACGAAGTACGCCGTCGTCAACGCGTACCGCACCTGGACATCGACCTCCGACCCGAGCCCCACCATCACCGTCGCCGACCGCGCGCCGACGGTCGTCTCGTTCGTTCGCTCGGGCGCGTCCCCCACGAATGCGACTTCGGTCGAGTGGACCCTCACCCTCTCCGAACCGGTGACGGGTCTGTCGTCTACGAACTTCCTCGTGAACGCAACAGGCCCGGTGGGCGCCAGCATCACTTCCGTGACCGGGTCGGGGGCCACGTGGTCGGTCACCGCCGCGACCGGAACCGGATCTGGCACGCTCGGCCTCACCCTTACCTCGTCGGCGGGCGTGGCCGACTCGACCGGCAACCCGGTCACAGTTCCCGTTGCCAGTGAGACCTACTCGGTGCGCCCATTCCTCCCGACCGCATTCACGCTCGCCAATGGCGGTAGCAACAACAGGATCGACAGCGGTGACATGATCGCGATCACGTTCTCGACAGCGATCGATCAGCCGACGCTCTGCGCTTCGTGGTCGGGTGCGGGCGATCACTCCGCGAGCGATGCGGTCGTCACCGTGGTCGATGGCGGAGCCAACAACGACTCGATCACCTTCGCCCTCGCCAGTTGCCCCGCGCTGCACCTCGGCACCATCGCCCTCGGGACCAACGGCTACGTGGCCGGCGGCTCGGCGGTGTTCAGCGCCACCATCACCTACTCGGCGACGACCCGCACCATCACCGTGACGTTCCGCACGAAGTCCGGAGCCGGCACCATCGGCACCGCCGGAGGCTCCCCCGTCGCCACGTTCACCGCCGATCCCGCCATGTTCGGCACGGCCGGAGTGTCAGCAGCCACCTCGATCACCTCGACGGGTCGATTCTGACGTTGCGCGTGGCGCAGACCCACGAGGAGGGAACGAGCACTCAGGTCAGACCGCACCCTCGTCCCGCAGTGCTGCGATGTCGTCCCAGCTGCGGCCCGTCCCGAGCAGGATCGACTCCGTGTCGGCTCCGTGCTCGGGAGCGGGTCGAAGTCGCACCGGGCGAGAGTCGAACTGCACCGGTGACGCCACGAGTTCGAGTTCCATCCGACCCTGCGCCATCACGGGCACGACATAGTCGTTGGCGCGCACCTGCAGGTCGTCGAGTACCTCGGCCTCACTGCGAACGACGGCCCAGGGGAATGCTCCGCCGCGGAATCGTTGCTCCCACTCGGCGAGCAGTCTCGACGCGAACACCTCGTCGAGCACGGCGATCAACGCGAGGTTGTTGGCCGTGCGCGCCTCGGCCGTCGAGAAGCGCGCATCATCGATGAGGTCGGCACGACCGAGGCATTCGCACAACTCGGCCCACAGCACGTCGGTGCGCACTCCCGACAGATACATCTCGCGACCATCGGCCGTGCGATACGCGGCGACGAGCGCGTAGCCCGTCTCGGCGTGCCGACGTCGGGGCAGGGTGTCGATGTCATAGAGCTGGGTTGCCACGATGCCGGGCGAGACGAGCCACATGCCGGTCGCCAACAACGAACCGTCGACGATCGATGTCTCGCCGGTGCGCTCGCGCTTGAACAGCGCGGCCGCCACTCCCCCGGCCAGCGCCATGCCACTCGTGAGATCACCCATCGCCGGGCTGGGAAGCACCTGGAACTCGTCGGCGGTGAGCGACGCGGCGTGTCCGATGCCGGAACGACACCAGAACGCCGTGTGATCGAATGCCGGATCACCCGCCTCGGCGCCGCGCGGACCCGTGCCCGAGGCGCGCACGTAGACGATGTCGGGATTGACTGCGCGCACGTCGTCGACATCGACCCGGAGTCGGGCGCGGCTGTCGGGAAGGAGGTTCGTGACGAACACGTCGGCCTCGCGCAGCAGATCGAGCAACACGGCCCGACCTCCGTCGGTCATGACGTCGAGCGCGATCGACCGCTTGTTGCGATTCAACTGCTCCCACATGAACGACACGTCGTCCTCCCTCGGGGGCAGACCGGCCACGGGGATGCCCCGCATGGGGTCGGCGAAACCCGGGTGCCCCACCTTGATCACGTCGGCACCCCAATCGCCGAGCACGGCGCAGCACGCGGGAGCGAAGGCGAACATGGCCAACTCGACGACCTTCACGCCGTCGAGCGCCGGGATCGGCTGGGTTGCGTCCATGGCGAATGGTCCCACGGAAGGCCCCAAAGGCCTCGCCCCCAATTCCCGACTTCTCCGATCAGGTTTTACGGGTTAGGCTCCTCGGCCGTGTCCGAGAGCCCTCTGTTCCCCGCGATGCTCGACCTCGCCGATCGCCCCGTGCTGCTCGTTGGGGCGGGTCGGGTCGCGCTGCGCAAGGCGGGGCAACTGCTGGCCTGCGGGGCCCGAGTCACCGTGCTCGCTCCTGAGATCGACCCCGGATTCGACTCACTGCCCGTGACCATCGAGCGTCGACCCTTCGCGCCGGGCGACACCTCGGGCTTCCGACTCGTGCTCACCGCCACCGGCGACACCGCCGTCGATCAGGCCATCTTCGACGAGGCCGATGCCGCAGGTCTCTGGGTGAACTCGGCCGACGACCCCGAGCGCTGCAGCTACATCCTTCCCGCCGTCCATCGCCAGGGTCCCATCACGATCTCGGTGTCGACCGCGGGTTCGTCACCGGCACTTGCGTCATGGTTGCGCGCCGAACTCGGCGCACTGATCGGCCCCGAGTTCGCGCAGATCGCGGAGGAACTCGCCTCCGAACGCGCGGCGGTGCAGGCCACCGGCGCCAGCACCGAGGACATCGACTGGCGACCGATCATCGAGTCCAAGCTGCGTGAACATGGTCTCGGCCCCCTCGCGATACGAGAGGATGTCCGATGACGGTCCATCTCGTCGGCGCCGGGCCAGGTGATCCCGAACTGCTCACGGTTCGCGCTGCGCGTCTGCTCGCCACCGCCGATGTGATCGTGCACGACGCGCTCGCCGATTCGTCGATCATCGAGCTCGCCAATCCCGCCGCCGAACGCATCGATGTCGGCAAGCGCCCGGGGCGCCCCACTCCGCAGGAGAACATCAACGCGTTGCTCGTGCACCTCGGTCGTCAAGGGCTCGAGGTCGTGCGCCTCAAGGGCGGCGACCCGTTCGTGTTCGGTCGCGGTGGCGAGGAAGCAGAGGCACTCGCCGATGCCGGAGTGCCCTACACGGTCGTGCCAGGCATCTCGTCAGCCATAGCCGCTCCCGCTGCCGCAGGAATCCCAGTCACCCACCGCGGGATCTCCGCATCGTTCACGGTCGTCACCGGCCACCGAGAGCGCGGCGGTTCGAGCTCGATCGATTGGGAGGCCCTCGCCCGCGTCGGCGACACGATCGTGGTGCTCATGGGCGTCTCCGAGCGTGCACGGATCGCCGCTCGTCTCATGGACGGCGGCCTCTCCCCCGACACCCCCGTCGCCGCCATCCGCTACGGCACGCGCCCCGAACAGACGACGTTGCGCACCACCCTCGCGGGCCTGACCGACGCACCGGTCGAGTCGCCCAGCACGATCGTCATCGGTGGCGTCGCCGCACTCTCGTTCGACGCGATGCACGCGACTCTCGAAGGCGTGGTCGAACCATGAGACGGTCCATCGACGATCAACCGATCACGGCCGACGAACTGCCCGAGGGCGCCGATGACGCGATGGCCGTGTCGTGGGCCGTTGCGATCTGCGACGACTACGACGACGCCGAGCCACGAGTCGTGTTGACCGTCGAGGAACTCGGCGCACCCGGCACCGGACTCATCGCCCACCTCTCCCCCGACCATGCCCGTCGCCTGCGCGTCGCCCTGCACGACGCACTTCGCGAGATCGGCCAACCCACTGGGAACTGACATGACCATCACCCCCGCACCCATCCCCCGCGACCTCGACGCCGAACAGGAACGCGACATCGCCCGCTTCGAGGAGGCCATCCCCGGCTACCTCTCGGGTGAGATCCCCGAGGATGTGTTCCGCGTCATGCGCCTCAACAACGGCATCTACGGCCAACGTCAGGGCGGCACCAACCAGATGATCCGCATCAAGCTGCCGGCGGGAACGATCACGCCCGAGCAGTGGGAGGTCATGGCCGACATCGCCGAGCAGAACTCGCGCGGTTGGGGCCACATCACCACGCGCCAGAACATCCAGTTCCACTTCGTCGAACTGCGAGAGATCCCCGACGTGCTGCGCAAGATCGCATCGGTCGGCCTCACATCGCGCGAAGCGTGCGGCGACACGGTGCGCAACGTGATGGCCTGCCATCTCGCCGGTGCGTGCCCGCACGAGAAGCTCGACGTCACGCCATGGGCCGAGGCCACGTTCCGCCACTTCGTGCGCAATCCGCTCGGCCAGCGTCTGCCGCGCAAGTTCAAGGTCAACTTCTCGGGCTGTGCCACCGACTGCGGTCAGGCCATGTTCAACGATGTCGGCGTCGTCGCTGCCACCCGCACGCTCGACGACGGAACGATCGAACAGGGCTTCCGTGTGTTCATCGCCGGTGGCCTCGGCGCCACACCTCACCCGGCGCTCGTGCTCGAGGACTTCACGACTCGTGAGCAGCTGCTGCCGACCATCGAGGCCGTACTGCGCGTGTTCGACCAGACGGGCAATCGCGACAACAAGTTGCGAGCCCGCCTCAAGTGGGTCGTCGACGAACTCGGGATCGACGAGGTCCGCCGCAAGGTCCAGCAGATCCGCCACACGCTCCCGGCATCGTCGACCTGGCCGGGCGGCATCCCGCCCGAGGTCGTCGCCGCCGGTGACGCGCCTGCCGGGGTCGTCTCCGATGGCGAGGTCTCTGCCATCGGCCAGGGCGTCGCCGTCGAACTGCTGTCCTCCGATCCGTACACCCGCTGGGTCCAGGCCAGTGTCATCCGTGGCACGGCCAACAACAAGGTGTCAGCGATCGCGTATGCGAAGTTGGGTGACATCACCGCATCGCAGTTCCGATCGCTCGCGGCGATCCAACGCGAGTTCGATGCCGATGTGCGTCTGTCGAACCGCCAGAACGTCGTGTTCCGCGAACTGGCCGACGACCAGCTCCCCGCTCTCTACGCGCGCCTCGTCGAGATCGACATGGCCCGACCCGGCGCCGAACTCGCCCGCGATGTCGTGTCGTGTCCCGGCGCCGATACCTGCAACATCGCAGTCACCCAGTCACGCGGTCTGGCCAAGGCCATCGGCGACCGACTCGAGGACGAGGGGCTGGCCGAGGTCGGCGGTGTGCGCATCAACATCTCCGGCTGCACCAACAGCTGCGGTCAGCACCACGCCTCCGACATCGGCCTGTTCGG
>CAYVUO010000115.1:0-6535 GCA_964454715.1 uncultured Bifidobacterium sp.
TCGACTGGTCGAGGTTGTGGAACGACTTGTCGCGCAGGATGCCCGCGTTGTTGACGACGATGTCGACGGTGCCGAACGCGTCGAGCGCCGTCTTCACGATCGCTTCGCCGCCCTGAGGGGTGGCGACCGAGTTGGTGTCGGCGACGGCCTCGCCGCCGAGGTCGATGATCTCCTGCACCACTCGCTGTGCGGGTCCGGCGTCGCCGCCGTCACCATGCACCGAGCCGCCGAGATCGTTGATGACGAGACGGGCGCCGCGTCGGGCGAGTTCGAGCGCGTGGTGACGACCGAGGCCGCCTCCGGCGCCGGTGATGATGGCGACTCGTCCGTCGAATCCGATATCGGTCATGTGGGCCTCCTCTTGGACCGGGGCAGAGTAGGGCGTGCGGTAGCGTGACCGCCATGTCGACGATCAGCACCGAACGAGTCTTCCGCCGCCGCCAGAAGGTCGTGTCCGTGGGCGAGCTCCCGGGCGTGCCCGTCGGAACCTTCGGCAAGGTCTGGTTCGTCTCCGGCGTGACCTGGATCCGCTATCACGTGGCGTTCGACAACGGTGTCGAACTGGCCAACGTCGACGCCTCGTCGCTTCGCGATCGCAAGGCGTGGCTGGCCGAGCAGAACCCCTCCGACGACTGAACCGTCGGGCTGGGGTTCGGGCCGACGTTCAGCGCAACCGGTCGAGACGACCGATGACGGCTTCGGCCTCGGCGACGATGTCGCGGACCAACTGTCCGGCGCTCACGAGACCATCGATGGCGCCCACCCCCTGACCGGCGGGCCAGAACTCGCGATCGGGGTCGACCTCGGTCTCGGGTCCGGCACCGAGATGGTTCGCGCCCTGTTCCATCGAGACGAGCAACTGCTGGGGGAAGGGCTGCAACTCATCGGGGTGCTGCTCGAAGTGTTGGGTGTACGAGTTGCGCACCACACGACAGGTCTTTCCCGAGTAGGCGCGGCTGATGACGGTGTCGTCCTCGGTCATCGCGACGAGACGCTGCTTGTAGCCCGGCGTTCCCCATGCCTCGGGCGTGGCGATGAATCGCGTGCCGACCCAGACCCCATCGGCGCCGAGGGAGAGCGCAGCGGCGAGGCCACGCCCGTCGAAGATGCCGCCGGCGGCGACGACCGGCACTGCGCCGTCGACGGCGTCGACCACCTGCGGCACGAGTGCGAGTGTGGCGATGGTGCCGGTGTGTCCGCCCGCTTCGGTGCCCTGTGCGATGACGAGGTCGCATCCCGCAGCGACCGCGCTGACTGCATGCCGAACCTTCCCGCACATCGACGCCACGATCACATCGTTGCGGTGGCACAGATCGATCACGTCGCGCGGGATGCCGAGACCGGCGACGAACATGCGCGCACCGGAGTCGATGATGGCGCGCACCTGATGTTCCATGTCGCCGGGCAGCGCGGTGAGCAGATCGACACCCCATGGCTTCGTCGTCCGCGCTGCGGTGAGCTCCATCTCCTCGACCATGCGGTCGTACGACATCGTCGACGCGCCGAGGCAACCGATGCCGCCGGCCTCACTGACCGCAGCGGCGAGTTCGTGGTAACTCACGCCACCCATGCCGGCGAGCATGACGGGGTGTTCGATGCCGAGGAGTTCAGTGAGTCGCGTTCGCATGGCGCTCACGGTAGGCGCCCGGGCCCTTGAGCATGCCCCGATGCCAGCGCCACGGCGTGAACAGCACCGCCCGTGGGTAGTCCTCGAACAGCCAGCGCCCGAAGTTGCGACGCACCCATGGTGTCGAACCGGCGATGCGCACAGCGCCACGCGCTCCGAGTCGGCTGCCGAGGATCTTCGACAGCAGGCCGGCGAAACGGTGATCGAGGGCGAGATGGCGGTGCACCGTGCGCTCGTAGTGGCGGGCGACGGCCTCGGGCGAGACCCACTCGGCGATGATCGACTCGGCGGCCCAGCGCCCGGTGGCCAGGGCCTGTCCGATGCCCTCACCCGTCATGGGATCGGTGGCGGTGGCGGCATCGCCGACGAACAACGTGCGCCCCGTGGACAGCGTGGCGTGCTCGATGCGGGCAGGGATCGGCCACGCACGGTGGGGGCCCTCTGCGCTCGCATCGGAACCCAGGAACTCCCGGATGTGGGGGCGGCGGAGGAGTTCGGCCCACACATGACCCATGTCGGCGACTCGATAGGTCGAGTCGTCACGCAGGATGCCGAAGCCGACGTTGGCAGCGCCTCCGGCGACGGGGAACGACCATGCGTATCCGGGAAGGAGATCGGGTTCGAACCAGACGATCAGTTCGTTCGCGGCGCGATCGGAGACATCGGTGAAGTACTGCCGGAACGCATGCCATTCGCCGCGGTAGCCGGGTTCTGCGACGCCCAGTGCCTTGCGCGTCGGCGACCACATGCCGTCGGCGCCGATGCAGTACTGCGCCCGCAGCGTGACTGCGTCGGTGTGCACGGTCACCCACTGGTCGTCCTGCTCGACGTGGCCGACCGTCGTTCCCTCGAGCAGTTCGACGTCTTCGCGCCTTGCGAGCTCGACGAGGGCGAGGTCGAGGTCCTGCCGTCGGGCGACGGCGGCGAAGAGACCGTCATCGGGCATCGGAAGTGTGATCGTGCGGCCGCTCGGCGAGCGGACGATCACCTCGTCGACGTCGACCCATGACGGCACGGAGGATGGATCGAGTCCGAGTGCATCGAGCTCGCGCAGTGCGAGCGCCGTGAGCCCGTCACCGCAGATCTTGTCGCGGGGGAACGTGGCGCGATCGACGACCACCACATCGACACCGGAACGCTTCATCGTGATGGCCGCGGCGACTCCGGCCGGGCCCGCGCCGACGATGACGACGTCGACGGTGCGCGGATCATCCTGCGGAGACGCGGTCATGGGCGGAACCCTACGGTGCGTCGCGCTGTGGGCCGTAGCCGGGCCGCACCTCTCCCGGTTCGAGCGGGCGGGTCACCAGGTCGAGGGCCAGCCAGATCGTCTTCGAGAACGGGAAGAACGCGAGGGGCATGAAGACCGCCACGCCCACCGACGCGACGATGATCGCCACCACTGGCGGCGTGGGCCAGAACGCGAGGAAGCCCACGAGCAGCACGATGAGCAGCGCGCCGAAGCTCACGATGGTGTTGATGCCGAGGTCGCCCGTCCAGTGACCCTCGATGCGTTCGAACTTCAATCCGCACCGCGGACAGTGGGTCTCCATCCGGAACCACCGGTGGAACAGATGACCGCTGTTGCAGACGCCGCAGTGGCGCACGCATCCGCGCAGCAGCACTCGCGCGGGATGGGCGCGCAGATCGATCGCCCCGATCGGAGCGTCGTTCACCACGCTGGGCCGTCGTCGTGGGTGATGTCGAGCGGAGTGGCGGGAAGGTCACCAGCGACGAGTCCCGGGAGGAACTCCCGCAGTCGTCGGGGGAGAACCTGCGCGTCGGACTGCAGCAGTTCGTCGAGGCCCCACCAGTGGTGGCCCTTGAAGGCCATGGCCTCGAACGCCTCGAGGCCGCCGGGTCGCACCGTCGAGAGATCGATGCGGTCGGTCCACGCGACGTGCACATGTTCGAACTGGTCGAACTTCCAACCGGCGAAGGTGAAGCGCGCGTGCTGCTGCCAGACGCAGGGCCCGATCTCGGCCTCGACGATGCCCGTCTCCTCGTACAACTCCCGTCGGGCGGCGTCAGCGCTCGACTCACCGTGTTCGATGCCGCCGCCGGGGATCTCCCACCAGTGACCCTTCGACGCGTCGGCGGGATCGCGCGCTTCGAGCAGCAGCACATGGCCGTGCTGGTCGAGCACCACGACGCGCGCCGCCGTTCGCTTCAGCACCCAATCAGCCACGGTCGCCTCCATCGTCGAGCCATCGCATCCACCGCACATGAGGGTGACACACAGCGAGAACCGTCGATGTGCACTCGCCGGCGATCCATCGCCGGATGCCGAGCACGGTGGGCGTGCCGTCGCCGGTCTCGTAGTAGGTCGCCACGAGGGCGTCGGGTAGTTCGAGCCACGGAGTGAATCGTGGTTCCTCGAGGGTGATGACGGCGAGATCGCGATGCGCACCGATGACGTCGAGTTCGGCGAGCACGCGTGCACGACCTTCGGCGGGCACGTACGCCATCGCCCAGGTCGACAGCACGACGGGAAGCAGATCGGGGTCGGTGGAGGCCACGAGAGGGGCGAGATCGGTGACGGCGTCACCCTGCACGAGTGGCGGGGGATCGAGCGATACGACCGAGAGTGCGGCCGCGAGACGCTCGGGACGCTCGGGGACATCGGGCCATACGCATGCCTGCAACCAACGGGCCTGTTCGGGGTCGGAGGCATCGATCGGGGAGGGGTCGACCCCGGTTCGGGTCGAGATCGGAGGAACCGAGATCGACGGAGGATCGAGGGGGCCTCGGAGTTCGCAGGTGAGCCGCACCGGTGACTGTGCGGGACCGCATGAGGCGATCGACGCGCCGTCTCGCACGTAGTCGATGTGCCAGTGGTCGACGAAGAGGTTCAGGCCGGCACTCGGTCCGAGTTCGATCAGTGCGATGGTTCGGCCATCCGCGGCGGCGGCCAATCCCGCTGCGATCGCTGCGCTGCGCCCCACCTCGTTCGTCTGCACCGATCGTGAACGCATCGTGGTGATGATCTCGTCGCGGTGCCGGTCGATGCTCTCGATGACGGCGGCATGGACGTCGACGGTGCGGTCACCGGCGAAGGCGCGCCCCAGCGCTTCGTCGGGATGACGCATGGCCTGTTCATGGAGGGTGGCATGGAACAGGATGGGCACCCGGCCCCTACGCGCATTGGGTGCGGCCGCTTCGTCGACGAACGCGAGGAGGCCGTTGTCGTCCGCCATCGAGACGGCGATGCGCTCATAGAGGGGGGAGTATCCCGCGAAGTCACTCTCGGCGAGGGAACGGAACAGGGCCGAGAGCTCCTCGATCCGTGCTGCGGTCTCCACGGATTCGAGAGTATCGCCCCACTCGTCGTCCCGGCAGGGGCGCTGGCAGGATGGAGGGGTGAAGTCCACACCTGGAACCCTCCTCCGCCGCGGCCTGACGAAACGGTGTGCCGTATGCGGCGCAGGACACCTGTTCCGTCAGTGGGTGCGAATGCGGCCCGAGTGCCCCCGATGCGGATTCGTGTTCACGCGAATCTCGGGTCATTGGTTGGGTTCGTGGTTCCTCAACGTCTGCGTGGCCCAGACCGCTGTCGTGCTCATCCTCTTCATCGGTGTCGCCACCACCTGGCCCGATCCGCCGATGGTGGCGATCGCCGTCTCGGCCGCCGTCGCTGCAGTGGTCGTGCCCTTCGCCTACTTCCCGTTCTCCCGCACGCTGTGGGTGGCCATCGACCTCGTCATGACCCCGCTCGGATTCGACGATGGTGTCGCGCCCGGCTTCGTGCTCGCCGACGATGCGGCACGGCTCGAAGAGGAACGGTCCGCCTAGGCCTTCACCACGATCGTGAAGACGATCGTCGCAGGAGCCTGATCGGGCACGCCGACGCGCTCGTATCGCAACGTGATCGTCGTGGTCGTGGCGACTCGCCCGACGAACGACAGCAACTGCGCACGATCGGGTGTCGACGGCGTGGTCGTGGTGGTCGAGGTGGCGGAGGTCGACGACGTCGGAGGCGTCGAGATCGTGGTCGTCGTCGTGCTCGTCGTCGTGGCGCCGAGGCCCATCGTCAGCAGGCGAGGATCCTGTTCGAACTGCACGCCGAGCGGGAGCAGCACTGCAGCGTCGTAGGCGGTGACCACCCATCGCCGGCCGGCGGTCGGTTCGGCGGGCAGCACGAGTCCGAACTGGTGGCCGAGGGTCACGGTGGCCGGGCTGCGGTCCACCAGTGGGAAGTCCACCGGCAGCGGGAGCTCGGTCGTGGTGGTCGAGTCGTCGGATGCAGGGTTCGACCCTCCGCACGCGACCACGGGGCCGACGGTGAACATGAGCACGGCGGCGCCGGACGCGAGGAGTCGGTGGAGGCGGGCGGGCACGGATCGAGACTACGGCGATGGCGGAGACCCACTGCGCCCAGCCGCAGGGCACGCGCCGAGGTCGGGTTATCGTCTCGCCGTGAACTTCGACGAATCCCCAGAAGAAGCAGCGACCCGGGCCGAGATCCGAGCCTTCCTCGAGGCCAACGCCAAGCTCAAGACCGGCACCGAGGCCGACTGGTCACGTGGTCCCCGCGATGACTCCGAGGACGCCGCACGCGACTACATGGAGCAGTGCCGAGCGTGGCAGAAGGTGCTGTTCGACAACGGGTGGGCCGGCATCACGTGGCCCAAGGCGTTCGGTGGTCGCGGTGACTCGCCGGCGGTCGCCGTGATGTTCGGTCAGGAGGCGTCGCGCTACGACGTCACGAGTGGATTCATCGGCGCGGTGCAGTCCCTCGTCGGTCCGCCGATCATGCGACACGGCACGCCCGAGCAGCAGCAGCGCTTCCTGCCCGGTCTGCTCGACGGTTCGGTCAACTGGTGCCAGCTGTTCTCCGAGCCCGGCGCCGGCGGCCCCAACGGATTCGAAGGTGTGCTCGCCCTCGGCGGACGTTATGGACGCACCGAA
>CAYVUO010000116.1:0-6493 GCA_964454715.1 uncultured Bifidobacterium sp.
GGCTTCAAGTTCTCCACCTACGCCACGTGGTGGATCCGCCAGGCCATCACCCGCGCCATCGCCGATCAGTCGCGCACGATCCGCATCCCCGTGCACATGGTCGAGATCATCAATCGCATCCACCGCACGCAGCGCGAGATGGAGCAGCAGCTCGAGCGTCGACCCACCGATGAGGAACTCGCGGAGCGCCTCGAGATGCCGGTCGAGAAGGTGGTCGAGTTGTTGCGCGTCGCGCTCGATCCGTTGTCGCTCGATTCGCCCGCCGGCGCCGAGGACGATGACCGCACGCTCTCCGACACCATCGCCGATGATCAGTTCGAGGAACCGATCGATGCGGCCACCCGGGTGCTGCTCAACGAGGCCATCGACGACGCGCTCGACGGACTCAACGAGCGCGAGCGCGAACTGGTGCGCATGCGGTTCGGTCTCGATGATGGTCAGCCCCGCACACTCGAGGATGTGGGCCGCGAGTTCGGGGTCACCCGCGAACGCGTGCGTCAGATCGAGATGAAGACGCTCGCCAAGTTGCGCAATCCCAAGTCGGGCAACCGGCTGCGCGAGTACTTCGATGTCGACTGAGGGCGTCGTCGGCGCGGCCGCAGTGGTGGCCGGTGTCGTCACCCTCGGCTTCGTGGGTCTCGTGGTGGCCTCGCGCCGGCGTCGGCCCGAGGCCACGTGGGAACCGGGCCTGGAGTTCAATCCCGACTTCCGTCCCACCGTCGAGGAGATCGAGGCCGACCTGCGGGGTGAGGCACCCTCGGCCTGAAGGGGGCCTCTTGGCCTCCTGCTATGGTGCGTGCTCCATTCCGGGGTAGCTCAGCTGGCAGAGCGCTCGGCTGTTAACCGAATTGTCGTGGGTTCGAGCCCCACCCCCGGAGCCAGATCGTGAAGTAGCCCTGCGCCCACTGCGTAGGCTCCCGACGGGGCGGTAGCTCAGTCGGTCAGAGCAAGGGACTCATAATCCCCGGGTCGTGGGTTCGATCCCCACCCGCCCCACGATGGATGCAAGCAGCGGGTTCGCGCGGTCATGGGTCAGTGCGTGGAACGCGCATGACGTCGCAGCGGTGATGGCGCTCTATGCGCCCGGCGCCACCCATCGCATGGCGTCGGGGCCGGAGCGGATCGGCGGAGAGGTGCGGGCGATGGTCGAGCGATCGTTCGCGGCCTATCCCGATCTGTCGTTCGAACTGTGCGACGCGTTCGGGGTCGAGCGCGATGGCGGGCATCGGGTGGTCGTCTCCTATGTGATGCGGGGCACCCAGACCGGGGCGATCAACGGGCGTGAACCCTCGGGCCGGCCCATCGAGATCGACGGTGCGCTCGTCGCCACGCTCGACGACGCCGGTCGGATGGTCTCGGTCGTCGACCACATCGACCACCACGCCATCCGAGTGCAGCAGGGCACCGCGAACTGAGCGGATTCTCACCTGACTCTCACCTTCGGGCGGGAGTCGTTCCCTACACTCTGCGTCCATGACCGATGAGCGTTCCCCCGAGGCCGAACGAGATCACCTGTCGCGACGCACGGTTCTCGCCGGTGGCGCAGCCGTTGGCGCGGTGCTCGTCTTCCCGGCCCTCGCCTGCGGTGGTGGATCCGACAAGTCGAAGCTCTCCGACACCACGACGAGCGCAGCACCGACCACGACGGCGCCGAAGACCTCGACCACCGCTGCTGCGTCACCGAGCGGTCCGGCGTGGCCGAGTGGCGCCAAGATGACCGTCAACTTCACCATCGCCATGAGCGGCGGCGGTCGCATCCTCAATCCCTACGTCGCGGTGTGGGTGACCACTGCGGCAGGCGCGTACGTGAAGACCTTGAGCCTCTGGTGGAAGTCCGGCGGTGAGGGCGCTCGCTACCTCGCCGACATGCGCGCCTGGTATCAGGCGAGTGGTGGACGCGACACCACCGGCAGCGGCCCCACGCGTGGTGCCGGCCAGTACTCGGTGGTGTGGGATGGCACCGACTCGAAGGGTCAGGCCGTCGGTCAGGGCGCGTACAAGGTCTGGATCGAGTGTGCCCGTGAGAAGGGTCCGTACGGCGTCACGTCGAAGGACGTCACCATCGCCACATCACCGTTCTCCACCCCGATGGATCCCAAGGGCGAGATCACCGCAGCCACGATCGACTACAAGGTCTGATCGTGGCCGATCTCAAGGCGGTCAAGCGCGGCACCAACATCTGGTCGCGCACGTTGCACGTCTACATGAGCATGGCGGCATTCCTGCTGGTGCTGTTCTTCGGCATCACCGGCGTCACGCTCAACCACCCGACGTGGTCGATCGGCGACTCGGTCACGATCTCGACCAAGGCGGGAACCCTCCCCTTCGCGGTCAACAGGGCCGGATCGGTCGACTTCCTCGCGATCTCGGAGTACGCCCGTGATGAACTCGGTGCTTCGGGTGAGATCCAGTCCTATTCGGCCGACGACACCTCGGGCACCATCACGTACCGCAAGCCGGGCTACAGCGCCGACATCACGTTCGATGTGGCATCGGGCGACTACACGTTCACGTCCGATCAGCAGGGCATGCTCGGTGTGCTCAACGACCTCCACAAGGGCCGCTATGCCGACAGCGCGTGGAAGTGGCTCATCGACATCGGCGGCATGTTGCTCGTGCTCATCTCGATCACCGGAGTCGTGTTGCAGTTGTTCCTGCGCAAGCGCCGCACCTCGGCGTTCATCGTCTCCGGTGTCGGTGCGGTCCTGATGATCGTGCTGGCCTGGATCGCACTCAGCTGATCGGGCGGCCCGATCAGATCGTGTGCACCATTGCATCGGGCGCCACGATCACACAGCGCACTCCCCGTCGTTCGGCCTCGGTGAGCGCGAGTTCGATCGGTTCGACGCCGAGCACGGTGCACAGCACGTCGGCAGTGGTGGCATCGTCGGCCACGACGGTGATCGACTCGATGTGATCGACCGGATGGCCGGTGCGCGGGTCGAGCACGTGCGCGTACCAGCGATCACCCACGAGGAACCCACGACGACGGCGTCCGCTCGTGGCCAGGCCCGCATCGCGCAGGATCACCGAGCCGAGCGGAGGTTCGCCCTCGTCGATGAGGAAGGGGTCCTCGACGCCCACCTCGAGTTCACCCTCGCCGCGGTGCACGAGGTCGCCACCGGCGTTCACCACGACGGAGACCACTCCGTCATCGGTGCGGCCCGTCACGTGTTCGGCCACGCGGTCGACGATCCACCCCTTGGCGTAGGCGTTGAGTTGCAGTTCGGGGTGGCGGTGCTCACGCCATGAGGTGGCGGCAACCAGGCCGGCGAGTTCGGAGAGTTCATCGTCGGAGGGCACGATGCCCTCGATCTCGGCTCGCTTCCATCGTGTGGTGAGCATTCCGGCCAATGGTGAGAATCGACCCTGCGACTCGAGTTGCCACGCCAGCGCCCCGTCGAGCACCTCGGTGAGTTCGGGCCCGGGCACGTCGAGATGGCCCTCGCTCCATCGGGCCAGTTCGCTCGTGCGGTCGACGGCAGACAGCAGCGACTGCAGTCGTTCGATCATGGCGAACGCGTCGTCGACGATCGCGCCGGCCATGGCCTCGTCGTCGCGGTCGACCGTGAGTCGTATCTCGACCAGCGTTCCCAACAGCGGTTCGCGGGTGTCGACGAACCGGAAGTGGCTCACCGCACGTTGACGCGCACGACCTCGCGACGCTGCGGCCAGTAGTCGGCGACGGCGAAGTGGAGGGTCGGGCGCTCGTCCCACAGCACGACGTCACCGACGGTCCAGCTCCAGCGCAGTGCGAAGTTGGGGTTGGTGCAGTGGGCGTAGAGGAATTCGAGGATGGCATCGCTCTCGGCCCTCGACATCTGCACGATGTGGCTCGTGAACTCGCGGTTCACGTTGAGGAACTTGCGACCGGTGACCGGGTGCACACCGATGACGGGATGTTCGGCGCCGGGGAACTCCTTCAGCGCGTCGTCGATGGTCGAGTCGCCCGCCTTCGAGCGGAAGGCCACCTCTGTGCCCATGGTGTGGAAGGCGGTGAGGCCCTCGAGGGCGCGCTTCATCGCATCGCTCAGCGCGTCGTGGGCGGCGTAGGTCGATGCGAACACCGTGTCGCCACCTCGGTCGGGCAGTTCGATCATTCGCAGGGTGCCGAACGATGGCGGCTCGGGATCCCACGACACGTCGGTGTGCCACTTGTCCTGATAGGGCGGATGCTCGCGGTCGTCGACGATGTGGCCGGCTTTGAACGCCCCTCCCATCACGCGTGCGATCGGATGAATGTACGGGTCGCCGAAGTTCAACGTGAACCGCACCTGCTGGTCGTCGTCCATCGCACCCTGGCCGGGGAACACCAGCACGAGGAACTCGGCGATCGCGGCATGGATCTCGGTGAGTTCTGCGGGCGACAGGTCGCACAGATCGAGGTCGGTGACGACGGCGCCGAGATGACCGGCTGCAGGTGAGATCTTCATGGACGCAGAGTAGTCATCAGCACCGAGTTGGGATGTCCGGCCAGTGTGACGGTGCACTCGACTGCCCAACCCCTGCGTTCGTAGAACTCGGCCTCATGCTCGGTGACGAGTCGCAGTCTTCCGATGCCGCGTGTTCGGGCCTCGGCGATCGCATGCTCGACGAGTGTCGATGCGATGCCTCGACCTCGGTGTGCGGGTTCGACGACCAGGCCGGCCAGCCACGGCCCGGGCAGTCGAATGGCATCGTCCCGTTCGAGTTCGCCCGTGCCGCGCAGCATGACCACGCCGACCGCAGTGTCGTCGACGACTGCGAACCACGACAGCAGCAGTTCATCGGGCCGCAGTGGGTCGTCACGCCACGCCAGCAGGTCCTCGATCGCGTCGTCGAGCGACTCGGTGGCGTAGAGGTGACCCCACTCGCTTCGCTGCAGTGCTGCGAGTCGTGGCGCATCATCGCGGCGTTCCTGCGCAGCGACGATGCGCAGGTTCAGTGGTCGAGCCACCGGGCCGAGTGCTCGAGCAGCCACGTGCTCACGTTGTGACAGGTCTCGAGCGTGTCGCACATCTGCTCCTGCCCGAGATAGATCTGATCGAGGGGAACCTCGACGCGCGACACGATCGTGAGGCTTCGTTCGGGAGCGTCGGTGACCGACGCGAACGAGTCGATGGCCGAGACCTCGAGGGGGAGTTCCGTGCCGCCCAGGCCAGCGAGTTCGGTGGCGAGCACCAGCAGATCGGGAGGGTTGGGCAACGGGGGCAGCGTCCACGTGAACACGAGGGGGAAGGCGTAGCCCTCGACCGGCTCGGCTCCCTCGGGCAGTTCGAGCATGCGGTCCTCGAACCCGAGCATCACCCGGGGGTCGACCTCGAAGGTCATGTGCAGGTCGAGTGGTCCGCCGCAGGCGTCCTCGGGATGGAGATCGATCTCCCATGCCTGGCGCAACGAGTAGGTCTCGACGAGATGGCGTTCGTCGTGCACATGGAAGGCGTGATCGACGGCGTGCTCCTTCAGATCGGAGATGAACCCGGGGACGTCGATGATGGCCACGTCGCCAGCCTGCCACGCCGCGCGTGCGACCGCTACCGTCGAACCCATGGATGACGCCACCCTCTGTGAGGTTCTCGACGAAGCGGCGAGCGCGATCCGCGGTGCACTCGGTGATCTCGATGACTGGGGGCTCGCCGGCACGCGCGATGGCCAATACTTCAGCGACCTCGCTGCCGATGCTGCAGCGCTCGAGGTGTTCGATCGCGCCGGGCTCGGCGTGCTGTCCGAGGAGAGTGGCCGTCATCGAGTCGATGCACCGATCACGGTGGTGATGGATCCCGTCGATGGTTCCACCAACGCCAGTCGAGGCATCCCCTGGTTCGCCACGAGCCTGTGTGCGGTCGATGTCGACGGACCGCGCGCGTCGCTCGTCATCAACCTCGCGACCGGAGATCGGTTCGAAGCTGTGCGCGGCGCCGGCGCGACGGCGAACGGCGAGGCGATCACACCGTCGTCATCGGCCACGATGCGTGAGTCGTTGGTCGCGCTCTCGGGCTTCCCCGACCGATGGCTGGGTTGGTACCAGTTCCGTTCGCTCGGCGCGTGCGCACTCGACCTGTGCGCCGTCGCGTCGGGAGTGGCCGACGCCTACATCGACTGCTCGTGGAACGCACACGGCTCATGGGACTACCTGGGTGGATTGCTCGTCTGCCTCGAGGCCGGCGCGCACATCGTCGACGCCGAGGGGCGGGATCTCGTCACCCTCGAGCATGCCGATCGACGCACACCGGTGGCAGCGGCTACGGCTTCACTGTTGGCCGAGGCGGTCGATGCGAGGCGCTCGATCCGACGCCCGTAGGCTCGGGTCATGGCCCGCACCCGACTGCGCTCACGACTGCACCGCGTGTTGCTTCGTGCATGGGGACTCGTGCCCATGGCGATCCGTCGAGTCGTCGTCCGCACCGTGGCACCGTCGTACACGGTTGGCGCGATCTGCGTCATCGAGCGTCCCGACGGCAACCTGCTCCTCGTGCGCTCGGCCTATCGCGATGATTGGGGTCTGCCCGGTGGC
>CAYVUO010000117.1:0-5510 GCA_964454715.1 uncultured Bifidobacterium sp.
AGATGCTCTCCATCGTTCCGCTGATGAACGGTGGCGGTCTGTTCGAGACGGGCGCCGGTGGTTCGGCTCCCAAGCACGTGCAGCAGTTCGAGCGCGAGAACCATCTGCGGTGGGATTCGCTCGGTGAGTTCCTCGCGTTCGCCGCATCGCTCGAGCATCTCGCCCAGACGTCGAACAACGCGACCGCACAGGTGCTGGCCGACACGCTCGATCGCGCCACCGGCACGCTGCTCGACGAGCGCAAGTCGCCGTCACGGAAGTGCGGTGAACTCGACAACCGCGGCAGCCACTTCTATCTGGCGATGTACTGGGCCCAGGAGTTGGCGAAGCAGACCGACGATGCTGCGCTCGCGGCCAAGTTCGCTCCCGTCGCCGCTGCGCTCACCGCCGACGAGGCCAAGATCGTCGACGAGCTCAACGCCGTGCAGGGCTCGCCCTGCGACATCGGGGGCTACTACTTCCCCGACGAGGCCAAGGCGATCGCCGCCATGCGTCCGAGCGCCACGCTCAACGCCATCATCGACGGCATCTGACGACGCCGAATCGGGTCTCCGAGCCCCCTGCGGGAAATATTTCGGAACTGGGGTTCCGGTTTCTGAATTCGTCTGATATCGTTCCGTCCTGAAGGGGAGTATCCCTCGACGGAGCTGTCGTCATCACGGATCATCAGATCCCGGCAGCCCGGCTCGTGAGAGCGGGAGAGACCTTCGAACGAAGTCCACTTCGATTCGAAAGGTTGGTGCCATGAGCACGTCGAGCGTCATCACCCGTCCATCCACGACCGAGATCCATCCCGCCGATGTGGCGGCCCGTCTCGATCGTCTCGTCGCCGAGCGCACGGTTCCCGCCGAGTTCCTCGACACGGCCCGCGCCCACCTCGATCGCATCGCACTGCGGTGGAAGGAGGGCACGACGTGGAGGGAACTGTCGTGGGGCGAGTACTGCGACCGTGTGGCACGAGTCGCCGGTGGTCTCGTCGCCCTCGGGGCGGGTCCCGGCGATCGCATCGTGCTGCATCTCCCGAACTCCCCCGAGTTCCACATCATCGACATGGCGATCATGGCGATCGGGGCAACGCCCGTATCGATCTACACGACCGCATCGGCGGCGCAGATCGACCACATCGTCGATGACACCAATGCCTTCATGGCGTTCGCGTACGACTCCGAATCGCTCGACCGCCTCTGGGCCTCGGACGTCGTGCGAGAGTTCGACCTCCCGATCGTCGTCATCGATCCCGAGGGGGTGTCCTCGGAACACCTCTCCCTGAGCGAGCTCCTGACCGCCGAACCGATCGACCTCGACGCGATGATCGCCGAACTCGACCCGCAGTCCGAGGCGACGATCATCTACACCTCGGGCACCACCGGACCATCGAAGGGCGTCGTGCTCAGTCATCGCAACTTGCTGTGGGCCACGCACAGCCTGCGACTCGCACTGGGCGATCGCGACATGGCCGGCAAGAGGATCATCTCGTACCTGCCACTCGCCCACATCGCCGAACGTTCGACGACGCACTACGCCGCTGCGAGCGCGGGCTACGAGGTCACGACGTGCCCCGACACCTCGCAACTCGCCGAACACCTCCGAGAAGTACGACCCCACCTGCTCTTCGGCGTGCCCCGGGTGTGGGAGAAGCTCCGCTCGGGTGTCGAGGCCGTGCTCTCCGCTGACGCGGAACGACACGCGAAGTTCAACGATGCCGTCGCACACGCCAAGACGATCCGGTCACGCATGGCCGACGGCACTGCGACCGATGACGACCAGTCGACACTCGAGTTCCTCGACGTCATCGCCTTCGCCCCGGTTCGAGACGCGCTGGGCCTCGATCACATCGAGGTCGCAGTCACCGGGGCAGCACCTGCGGAACCGGAGATGTTGGAGTGGTTCCGCGCCATCGGCATCCCCCTCACGGAGATCTACGGGATGTCCGAATCTGCGGGCCCGATCGCCTGGACCCCGGTGGTGGTCGAGGCCGGGACGATCGGGCCCGCCATCCCGGGCGGAGAGATCCGCCTCGCCGAGGATGGGGAGATCCTGTACCGAGGCGGCAACGTATTCGTCGGCTACCTCGGACGCGACGACGCCACGGCCGAGACCATCGATGCCGATGACTGGCTCCACACCGGCGACATCGGTGTGCTCGACGAACGCGGCCATCTCAAGGTGATCGACCGCAAGAAGGAGCTCATCGTCACCGCCGGCGGGAAGAACGTCAGCCCCGCCAACCTCGAAGCGGCGATGCGAACCGTGCCCCTCGTGGCCCACGCGTGCGCGATCGGCGATGGCCGTCCCTTCGTGAGCGCCCTGATCACGCTCGATCACGACGCACTCGCCCAGTGGGCGGCGACGCATGCGATCGGGATCGAGGACCCTGCACTGTTGAGCCGTCACCCCGAGGTGGTGGCGGCGGTCGAGACCGGCGTCGAACGGGCGATGACACGGTTCTCGAAGGCCGAGCAGGTGAAGCGCATCCACGTGCTCACCGACGAATGGTTGCCCGACTCGGAGTTCCTGACTCCGACGCTCAAGTTGCGGCGCCGGGCCATCCACGAGCACTACGCGTCGGAGATCGCAACCTTGTACGGGTCGGGTTCGGACGAAGGGAGTTCGCGATGAGGTGCCCGATCGACGGCCGTGAACTCGTGCTCACCCACCGCGAAGGGATCGAACTGGACTACTGCCCCGAATGCCGGGGCATCTGGCTCGATCGCGGTGAGATCGACAAGCTGATCGAACGATCGAACCAACAGTTGATGGCTGCAGCCGTGCCCAGGAGCGACCGCTACGAGCGGTCGGATCGAGACGAGCACAAGTACGAACCGAAGAAGAAGAAGAAGGCGAGCAGCTTCCTGTCGGACCTGCTCGAGTTCGGTTGAGGAGGTAGCGCCATGGCATTCCGGAACACGTTCAAGACGTTCGTCCTGTTGGCAGCGATCGGCGGGCTGTTCGTCCTGCTCGGATCGTTCTTCGGTGGCATGGGTGGGGCACTGTTCGGACTCGTCATCGCCTTCGCGATCACCGGGGCGTCGTACTGGTTCTCCGACCGCATCGCCATCAGGGTCGCCCAGGCCGTGGAGGTCGATGAGGCGACAGCTCCCGATCTGCACGCGATCGTGACCGAGCTCTCGACTCGCGCCGGACTTCCGAAGCCCCGGGTCTACGTCTCGCCCTCACCGCAGCCGAACGCGTTCGCCACGGGGCGCAACCCGGCCAACAGCGCAATCGCCGTCACCGAAGGGCTGTTGACCAACTGCCCCCGGAACGAGCTGCGAGGTGTGCTCGCGCATGAGATGGCTCACATCCGGAACCGCGACATCCTCATCGGTTCGATCGCGGCGGCGATCGCCACTGCGATCTCGCTGCTGGCCAACATGGCGATGTTCGCCGGACTCTTCGGCGGTGCTAGTGAGGACGAGGATGGTCCGGGTGCGGGCTCGATGCTGCTGGTCGCATTGATCGCGCCGATCGCGGCCGGTCTGCTCCAGATGGCCGTCTCACGATCACGTGAGTTCGAGGCCGATCGTTACGGCGCGCAGCTCTCGGGCGATCCGCTCGCTCTCGCCTCTGCACTGCGGCGTCTCGAACAACTCGCCCAGCGCTCGCCGATGGAGATCACACCGGCTCAGGCCAGCGCCTGGATCGTGAATCCCCTCACCGGGAACCGCAAGGACATGGCCCGGCTGTTCATGACCCATCCGCCGGTCGAGGAACGAGTGCGACGCCTGGAGGAGATGGCGTTCGCCCCATGACCGCCCGGAGCTGCGCCGCTCGCCTCAGCGCGAGCGGCGCTGCTTCGGCGCGTCGAGGCGACCGAGGGTGACGAGCAGTTCCCCGACGGTGTGATCGCGTTCGAGCGGATGTCGCAGAGGGATGTCGCCGTGGACCTCATAGCGATTGCGTCGGCCCTCCTTGATGCGGGTCACGTAGCCGGCATCGACGAGGTCGCCGATGATCGACTGGGCCGAACGTTCCGTGATGCCCACGAGATCGGCGACGTCACGTGTGCGCAACTCGGGGTCACCGGCGAGGCACACCAGCACATGGCCATGATTGGTGAAGAACGTCCATCCCGGCTTCTCGTCGGACTCGGCCACGGTGTTGCTCCCACGCAATCGGATTCCTGAACTTTCGAGCATAGACAGCCTCCTCACCCTCGACCGGCACGAAGTCGTGCGTCCTTCTGCTCGACGACGGCCCGGAGGTCGGCCGCATGCCTGGCCAATTCCGAACGCAGCCGCCGATCGCCGAGGGCGAGTATGCGTATCGCCAGCAACGCGGCGTTCTCGCTCCCGTCGACGGCCATCGTCGCGACCGGAATGCCGGCTGGCATCTGAACGATCGACAACAGCGAATCGAGGCCGTCGAACGCGGGCCTCATCACCGGCACGCCGATGACGGGAAGGGAGGTCGCCGATGCGATCATCCCGGGGAGATGGGCCGCGCCCCCTGCACCGGCGATGATCACCTCGACACCGGCGTCGGATGCGGTGGCCGCGAAGTCGAGCATTCCCTGCGGATCCCGATGGGCCGAGACGCAGCGCACGAAGTGCTCGACCCCGAATCGTTCGAGCGCGTCGATACCGGCCTGCATCGCCGAGAGATCCGAATCGCTCCCCATCACCACGGCGACGCTCATGCCGACACCCGTCCGTTCTCGAGTTCGTTCGCACCGCGCACGGCACGATCGATCGCTTCAGCCGCCGTGGGTGCGATCGCGGTGACATGACCGACCTTCCGACCCGGCCGCAGCGACTTGCCGTAGAGATGGACGGCCACGTCGGTCGGCAATGGCCCGAGCGAATCGACTCCGTTGGCGGGACCGACGACATTGGCCATCGCCGCAGCCGGAACCACCAGGTCGGTGCGAGCCAAGGGCATTCCTGCGACGGCACGCATGTGGTTCTCGAACTGCGACGCGAGCGTCGCCTCGATCGTCAGGTGTCCACTGTTGTGCGGACGCGCCGCCAATTCGTTCACGATCAACTCTCCGTTCGAGATGAAGAACTCGACGGCAAGGACTCCGACCACATCGATCGCATCGGCGATCGATCGCGCCATCAGCACAGCCGCGAGTTCGACATTGGCATCGAGCCCGGACGGCACGTGGGCCACGCTGCACATTCCATCGACCTGAACCGTGCGCACCGGTGGGTACACGGCGATCTCGCCATCCACCGATCGCACGACCTGCACTGCGAGTTCTGAGTCGATCCTCACCCGACGTTGGACCAACACCGCGCGGGCTGGCGACGGGAACCACTCGCGGATCGCACGCTCGGATGGATCGAGCAGCACACCGCGACCGTCGTATCCGCCGGCCGCCGTCTTCAACACCGCCTCGCCCCCGAAGCGTGCGACCTCGAAGATCGCTGACTCGATCGAGTGGACGATCCTCGTCTCCGGTCTGGGAAGACCGAGCGCCTCGAACAGGCCGGCCTGGCAACTCTTGTCAGTGGCGACGGCGAGTGCGGTGGCGCCAGGCCTGACCACGACGCCCTCGCCCTCCA
>CAYVUO010000117.1:5520-6466 GCA_964454715.1 uncultured Bifidobacterium sp.
GCGAGCACGCGGTGGTCGACGAGTTCGTGGTCGAACGTGAGCACATCGCAGCGCTGGGCGAGGCGTCTCAGGTCGTCGAGTTTCATCGCATCACCGACGTCAGCTGAGGGCACCGCCCGGAACACCGGATCGTCGTGACTGCGGGCCAACGCCTCGACGCCCAGACCGAGCCTCCGAGCCGCCTCGGCCATCATCACGGCCAGCTGGCCCCCACCGACGATTCCCACCTTCGTGACCGGTTCCATGGATCCACTTTACACGCAATCTGTTTCCGGTGTTAGTATTCAGGAAACCATCACCGGAGACACCTGACTGGAGCCCCGATGGACGCCGACGTCCTCAAGAACCTGACCGATCCCGCCGTGCTGTTCTTCTTCCTCGGGGTCGTGATCGGGCTCATCCGCTCCAACCTCGAGATCCCGGCCCCGATCGCCAAGTTCCTCTCGCTCTACCTGCTCATGGCGCTGGGGTTCAAGGGCGGGCAGGCCCTGGCCGACGCCGGACTCTCGGGCGAGGGCGTCAAGGTGATCGGTGCCGCGATCGTGTTGGCACTGGTGCTGCCGGTCATCTGGTTCCTCGTCCTGCGCAAGCGCATCGACGCCTTCGACGCTGCAGCGATCGCTGCCACCTACGGGTCGGTGAGTGCGGTCACCTTCGTCACCGCGTCGCAGTTCCTCGCATCGCGGGGCGACGAGGCGGGCGGGCACATGACGGTGGCGATGGTGTTGATGGAATCGCCGGCGATCATCATGGCCGTGCTGCTCGCCACCTGGGTGCGGGCGCGGTTGAGGACGTCGAACGCGGGCGCAGTCGAACCGGCAGCGGCGCTCGTAGGCACGAGCCTCGCCACGACGGACTCGCGCACTCTGGTGCCCGAAGCTCCCCACCCGGCCGGTGAGCGCGGGCCGGAGGAAGTGGCTGCCGAGCGGGAGGTGGAAGCGCGTCC
>CAYVUO010000118.1:0-6450 GCA_964454715.1 uncultured Bifidobacterium sp.
CCATGAGCGGGTTGTGGGTTCCGGGAAGTCCATCGGACATGCCGAGACCGAACTGGCTCACCGTCTCGACGCCGGCGGCGATGAACGCATCACCCTCGCCAGCCTTGATGGCATGGGCGGCCATGCGGATGGTCTGCAGTGACGACGAGCAGTAACGGTTCACGGTCACGCCGGGGACGTGTCCGATGCCGGCGAGCTCGGCGACGATGCGGGCCATGTTGTAGCCCTGCGCGCCTGCGGGCTGCGCGCAGCCGAGCATGAGGTCATCCCAGGTCACATCGGCGAGCGCCGGCACCTTGGCGATCGCAGCAGCGACCATCGACGCCGCGAGGTCGTCGGGGCGGACCTGGGTGAGCGAACCCTTGTGGGCGCGACCGATCGGGCTGCGGGCGGTCGAGACGATCACGGCTTCGGGCATGGTTTCCTCCACTGGGGGCAGCGGGTGCGTGCGTGCGACCCGGCGGGGCTCTGTTCTATCGCACCGACCGCATCGGGCCCGTGGAGCGGGCGGTCTGCGGTAGAACCTCGGGGAGGGAGGGGACCGACCCCGCCCGGATGGAGTGCTGCGTCATGGCCGTGGATCTGCGTTCGCTGCTCGACCCTCGTACCACCGCCGTGGTCACCTCCGAGTGCCAGAACGGGGTGCTCGGGCCCCAGTCGTCGTTGCCGGAGTTGGCCGCCGCGGCCCGGGTCGAGGCCATCGGCAACGGTGCCCGGCTCCTGCATGCGGCTCGCACCGCTGGTGTGCAGGTCGTGCATGCCGTCTACTGGCGTCGGGCCGACTGGCGCGGGGCCAACACCAACGGCCGGTTGTTCGCGGCGATGCAGAAGGCGGGTGCGCCGGCGATGGAGCCGGGCAGTGAGCTCGCCATGCCCATCGCCGAGTTCGGTCCCGCTCCCGACGATCTCATCCTCGGTCGCTACCACGGACTCGATCCCATCGGTGGCACCGATCTCGATCCGGTGCTTCGCAACCTCGGCGTGCAGACGGTCGTCGTCGTCGGCGTGTCGGTGAACGTCGCGCTCATGGGACTCACGATCGGACTGGTCAACAACGGCTATCAGGTCGTGGTGCCGCGCGACGCAGTTGCCGGTGTGCCCCATGAGTATGCGCAATCATTGCTCGACAACTCGTATCGCCTCATCTCCAATGTCGTCACCACCGACGATGTCGTCGGTTCCTGGGACTGACGCGTGACCGACGCTGCCGAGCTCTCGCCCGAGTCATCGTTGGGTCGTCGTGGTCAGCGCACACGGTCGCGGTTGCTCGAGGCCACGGCGGGACTGCTCGAGACGGAGCGCTATCGCGATGTCAAGGTCGTCGACATCGCGCGTGTCGCCGGCACCTCGCCCGCGACCTTCTACCAGTACTTCTCCGATGTGGAGGATGCGGTGCGGGCGCTGGCCGAGGCGATGGTCGACGTCGAAGCGCCGCTGCTCGCGTCGCTCGTCTCCGATGCCGACTGGACGGGCCCGAATGGCATCGACTCGGCCTTCGCACTCGTCGATGGGTTCCTCGCGCTGTGGGACAGGAACCGACCATTGCTGCGCGTCATCGATCTCGCCACCGATGAGGGTGACGCACGCTTCCGGGCCTTGCGCACGCAGTTGCTGGCGGCGCCCTCCGAGGCCCTCGTCGACGTGTTCAGCGCGCTCGACGTGAACGATCGACCCGATCCCCACGCCGATGCTGGTGTGTTGGTGTCGATGTTGGCGCACGTATCGGCCCATCGTGTCGGTCTCGAACAATGGGGTGCAGCCACGAGCGACCTGCGTCGGAGCATGGCGCGGGTCGTGCACACCTCGATCGTCGACGGCGCCGATCAGTCGTCGTGAACGTCGTTGCGAGCGCGGTCGGCCACTGATCCGCGTCGGAACAACGCCCACAGGCAGATGACGACGACGGCGGTGACTCCGATGGCGATGGCGACTGCTCCCACGACCCCGACGCTACGCGTCAGGCGGTAGCGTCGGCGAGGCCAGCACCCCAGGGGGAACCATGAAGATCTCCGTCGGCCTGCCGACCCACCACGTCGATGCGCCCGAGCAATGGTGCACCGCCGAAGCCATCGCCGAGATGGCATCTGCCGTCGAGTCGGCGGGCGCGTACGCCGTGTTCGTGACCGATCATCCGGCGCCCGACACCGGTTTCATGGCCAAGGGCGGCCATCACGCGCTCGATCCGTTCGTCACGCTCAGCATTGCCGCCGCAGCGACGTCCTCGCTCCGATTGCACTTCAACCTCGCGATCCTCGCCTACCGCAATCCGTTCATCAGCGCGAAGGCCATCGCCACCCTCGACCTCGTCTCCGGTGGTCGCACCATCGTCGGCACGGGTGCCGGTTATCTCGCCGCCGAGTTCGCTGCCGTCGGCGGGGACTTCGATCGGCGCAACGACGTCACCGACGAATCGATCATCGCGATGAAGGCCGTGTGGACCGGCGAACCGGTCACGATGCGCGGCATGCACTTCGATGCGGTCGACACCGTCGCGCTCCCGCGGCCCGTGCAGCGGCCCAACCCTCCGATCTGGATCGGCGGCAACAGCAACCGCGCCATGCGGCGTTCGATCGAACTCGCCGATGGGTGGAACCCCATGCCGAGCCCGGCGCGTGCCAGCCGCATGTTGCGCACGCCGCCCATCGAGACCATCGACGACCTTGCGGCCCGCATCGCCGAACTCCACACGCGTTCGGCCGATCACGGCCGTGCCGTGCCGCCCGAGGTGATCTTCACGCCGATCGGGTACGACATGTTCCGTGGTGAGTTCCCGCCGGCTTCGCAATTCGTCGACGACATCGCGGCGTATGCGGCGATCGGGGTGAGCGCGCTCACCGTCAACCTGCCGGGCTCGACGCGCGCCGAATGGCTCGAGCGCGTCGCATGGCTCGGCAGTGAGGTCATCCCGAACGCGGTGGCATGAACGACGACGAACTCGCGCGTGCTGTCGACGTGCTGCGCGCCGGCGGCCTCGTGGCGTTCCCCACCGAGACGGTCTACGGACTCGGAGCCGATGCGACGAACGACGACGCTGTACGTCGTGTGTTCGCGGTCAAGGGTCGACCCGCCGATCACCCGTTGATCGTGCACCTGGCGTCGTCGGCGGCGCTGGGGGACTGGGCCGCTGAGGTCTCCGATGACGCACGCCTCCTCGCCGATGCGTTCTGGCCCGGTCCACTCACCTTGTTGCTCCGCCGTGCCATCGGCGTGGGCGACGTCGCTGCCGGTGGGCGCCCGACCGTCGGACTGCGGGTGCCCGACCACCCGGTGGCGCTCGCCCTGCTCGATGCGTTCGGCGGGGGCATCGCCGCGCCATCGGCCAATCGCTTCGGTCGCGTCAGTCCTACGACTGCCGAGCATGTACGGACCGACCTCGGTGACGACGTCGACGTCGTGCTCGACGGGGGTGCATGCCGAGTGGGAGTCGAGTCGACGATCGTCGATCTCTCGGGCGATTCACCCGTCGTGCTCAGACCCGGGGGAGTGACGACCGAGCAGCTCGAAGAGGTCCTCGGTCGTCGTGTCGAGGTGATGGTCGCGGCTGCACCGAGCGATCGCGGTGCGAAGGCGCCCGGGATGTTGCAATCGCACTACGCGCCCGATGCGCGTGTGGTGCTCGTCGACGAACGCGACGTCGAGCGCGAGCTCGCGGGACTCGTCTCCACCACCGACGGAATCGTCGGCGTGCTCGCACCGGGTGCGCTCGCGTCGGTGCCCGACGGAGTGATCGAACTCGAACCCGCCGGCCCCGCCGACCAGTACGCGCAGGTGCTCTACGCCCGATTGCGGCAAGCCGATCGACTCGGTCTGTCCGTTCTCGTGTGCGTTCCGCCCGCCGAGGTGGGCGTCGGTGGCGCGGTGCGCGATCGTCTGCGTCGCGCTGCCGCAGGCAGCTAGTCGACGACGAAGATCCGCGACGGCCACCCGGTCGCGCCGTCGGGATCGGGGGGTGCCTCGTCGGAGGTCTGCACGATCCCGCGCCCGTCGGTGGCGCGAGCCGTCACCTCGTGGGTGCCCTTCGAGACGTCGACCTTGGCGACCCATTGACGCCACGCCGACGGGCCGTACGAGGCTCCCAGTTCGGCGCGTTGCCACGGCCCATCGTCGATGCGCACCTCGACCGCGGAGATGCCGGTCGTGGCCGACCACGCCACGCCGGCGATGGCGATCGGCCCTGCGGCGACCCGATTGCCCGCTGCCGGCACGTCGATGCGGCAGGCGGTCTTGACCGGTCCCAACTTCGACCAACCGAGTGGGATCCAGTAGCCGTTCGCCGACTCCCACGGCACGACGTCGATCGACGACAGCCACTTCGTGGCCGAGACGTAGCCGTAGAGGCCCTCGACGACGAGGCGAGCCGGGAAGCCGTGCTTCGGCGGCAGTGGCTCTCCGTTCATGCCGACGACCACGAGAGCGTCGCGGCCGTCGGACACGGCCTCGATGGGGAAGCCCGAGGTGAATCCGTCGACGGAACGACTGAACACCTGTGTTCCGGTGGGTCGCACGCCAGCGCGATCGAGCAATGAACTCAGTGGCACTCCCTGCCACAGTGCGGTGCCGACGAGCGAGCCACCCACGCCGTTGGAGACGCAGGCCAACGTGATGGGACGTTCGACCTGCGGCAGCGACAGGAGATCGTCGTAGGACAGTTCGAACGGTGAGTCGACCTGGCCGCCGATGCGCAGACGCCATGTCTCGAGATCGACCTTCGCCGGGTTGAACGCGGTGTCGATCCGGAAGAATTCGGCGGTCGGTGTGATGAGTGGAGTGAGTCCGTCGAGTGTTGCGTCGATCGCGCCCGGCGTCGTCGTCGGTGTCGAGGTCGGCGCCGGGAGAGTGATCGACGGGTCCACCGTCGCTGCGGTCCCACCGCCGCCCTTGCCCCGGGTCAGCGCGAACGCAGCACCAGTGGCCCCGGCGGCGGCCACGGCGCCCCATGCCAGGAACGAACGACGTGTACCAGCAGCCCGACGGGGCAGTTCGGGGCGGGCGGGGTCACGATCGTTCACCCCTCCATCGTCCCCCGTCGGGGCCGACCATGGGGAGTCGGGGGCGCTCCCATCCGTGCGGAATCTCGCCATCGAGGTCCCCATCCCGCGTCCCTACCGACCGGTAGGTCGGTTACGGTTCGAGCACGGCATCTCGCCGCCTTCGAAGGGATCCCCGCCGCAATGACCGCAGCACCTCCGGC
The DNA here is from genome assembly GCA_964454715.1 of uncultured Bifidobacterium sp. Classification (GTDB taxonomy): domain Bacteria; phylum Actinomycetota; class Acidimicrobiia; order Acidimicrobiales; family Acidimicrobilacustridaceae; genus Acidimicrobilacustris. The sequence goes on from CAYVUO010000118.1 coordinate 5,192, forward strand.
CGTCGACCAGCCGATCCGGGCCCGCTACGAGCGAGCCCCCGACGAGCGGATCAATCGGGTGAGTTCCATCCCGTTCATCCTCGTGCATGTGCTCGCGGTGGTCGGGACGATCATCTTCGGCATCACCCCGAAGGCCCTCGTGCTGTTCATCGTGATGGTGTGGGGGCGCGAGTGGTTCATCACCGCCGGCTATCACCGCTACTTCGCCCACCGTTCGTATCGCACGAGCCGCGCGTTCCAGTTGTTCCTCGCCATCGGCGGCGCCATGTGTGTGCAGAAGGGTCCGTTGTGGTGGGCCGGTCATCATCGCGACCACCATCGACACAGCGACACCGAACTCGACATCCATTCGCCGTTGCGCGGTTTCTGGTGGAGTCATGTCGGATGGATCCTCTGCGACAAGCACTCGCCGATCCCGTACGACCGCATCAAGGACTTCGCGAAGTACCCGGAACTGCGCTTCATCGACAAGTGGAACGGCATCTTCCCGTGGATCGCCGGCATCCTGAGCTTCCTCATCGCCGGCTGGTCCGGTCTGTTCTTCGGCTTCTTCGGCGGCACCGTCGTGCTCTGGCACAACACGTTCCTGGTGAACTCGGTGGCGCACGTGTTCGGCCGTCGTCGCTACGTCACCGACGACACGAGCCGGAACTCCATGCTCATCGCCATCACGACCCTCGGCGAGGGGTGGCACAACAACCACCACTACGCGCAGGCGTCGGCCCGCAACGGATTCTTCTGGTGGGAGTTCGACCCGACCTACTACTCGCTCAAGGTGCTCTCGTGGTTCCGCATCGTGCGCGATCTCAAGACGCCGAGTGCCGAACAACTCGCCGCCAATCGCGTGGCCCAGGGCAACTTCGACATCGGCATGTTCAGGGCCCATTGGGTGCGTGCGCAGCAGGCCGTGGCCCATTCGCACGCCGTGATGAGCGAGAAGGTCGCCGGTTCACGCGCGCATGCGGGTGAAGTCATCGCCGAACGGCGTGAGTCACTCGAACGCGCTATGGACGAACGACGTCAGCAACTCGATGCCTTCGTGCAGAAGTCGCTCACCTCGGCCGAGGAACTGGCCGCGGCGACGCGGCACACCAACCGCGACCGCGAACTGGGACTGCTCGACTGACGTCTAGCCGCGGTGGCGGGCGTTCATGAAGCGCACCGTGCCCGTCTTCGACCGCATCACGATCGACTGGGTGCGGATCATGCCGGGCGAGTCGTGCACGCCCTTGAGCAGTTCGCCGTCGGTGATGCCCGTG
>CAYVUO010000119.1:0-6389 GCA_964454715.1 uncultured Bifidobacterium sp.
GTTCACGAGCTTCATGTCGAACTTGTGGTTGGTCCAGCGGTCCTCGATGGGACCGGACGGGATCTTGGAATCGAGCACGACGTTGCTCATGGTCTTCCTCCTCAGCCGACGACGCCGGTGAGCACGGCGATCGGGAACGAGATGTTGACTGCTGCGATGGCGATGGCGAACGCTGCGGCGAAACCACGACGCAGCGGGTTGTGACGTGGGTTGAAGCGCGGGCTCATCGAACCGAGGCTCTGGAAGATGCTCCAAGCGCCGTGGTACAGGTGGAAGCCGAGCGCGATGTTGGCGACGATGTCGATTTACGGGGCCGTGCTCGCCAGCGATCGGCGCACGGTCGAGACTCGTCGAGACGTTCCAGTAGGGGTTGCCGTCCACGAAGTCGGGGTTGGCCCAGCCCCAGGTGAGATCGGCGAGATGGAACAGAAGGAACAGTCCGACGATGATGCCGCTCCAGCGCATCGTGCGAGCCGCCCAGTTGACGGCCACGTAGTCACGCGGCGACTTGTACTTGACCGGGCGAGCCTTGCGGTTCATGCGGGTGAGCGTGTACGCCGAGTGGATGTGCAGGGCGAACATCGTGATGAGTCCGAGACGCAGGATCCACAGCACGCCGGTGGCCGGGATGATCGGCACGAGCAACTCGCGCAGGAACTCGGCGTACTCGTTGAAGTGCGACTCGCCCAGGTACATCTTGAGGTTGCCGATGGCATGGAACAGCACGAAGCCCATGAGGCCGATGCCGGTGAGTGCCATGACCCACTTCTTGCCCACGGCCGACCGATAGAGGTCGACGATGGGGAACGGGCTCCGGCGGTGGGGCTTGGAGATGGTGGGCGACGTCACGTCAGGGCTGACGGCCGGCGCATCCTTGGTTGCTGTCACTGGGCGGACCTTTCCCGGTGCTCCCCGCCCTTCGGGGAGGACGAGGTCACGCTAGCCACCCCTCTGCTGGCGCGGCGAACCATGGAGACGGCCCACGAATGGTTCTTCGACCGGGCGAGGCGGCCCGCGAGGCGGCCCGGTAGGTTGAGCGCCGACCGCCCGAGGAGGACCTCATGCCCGCTCATCCCGACACACTTCCCGCGACGCTCGGCGCCCTGCGCGAGTCGGGGTGGGTGAGCCGCTCGGTCAAGGACGAGGTCCGCACCAACGCCATCGGTCGCATCCGTGCCGGTGAGCCGCTGTTCGACGGTGTGCTCGGGTACGAGGACACCGTCATCCCGCAGCTCGAGAACGCCATCCTCGCCGGCCACGACGTGATCTTCCTCGGCGAGCGCGGCCAGGCGAAGACCCGCATGATCCGCTCGCTCACCGGCCTGCTCGACGAGTGGATGCCCATCGTCGCCGGCTCGGAGATCAACGACGATCCCTATGCGCCGATCTCGAAGCATGCCCGTGACCTCGTCGACGAACTCGGCGATGCCACTCCGATCGACTGGGTGCACCGTTCCGACCGCTACGGCGAGAAGCTCGCCACCCCCGACACGTCGATCGCCGATCTCATCGGCGAGGTCGATCCCATCAAGGTCGCCGAGGGCCGTTACCTCAGCGATGAGCTCACCCTCCACTACGGGCTCGTGCCGCGCACCAACCGCGGCATCTTCGCCATCAACGAACTCCCCGATCTCGCCGAGCGCATCCAGGTGGGTCTGCTCAACGTGCTCGAGGAGCGCGACGTGCAGGTGCGGGGCTACAAGGTGCGCCTTCCCCTCGACGTCATGCTCTTCGGCTCGGCCAACCCCGAGGACTACACGAACCGCGGCCGCATCATCACGCCGCTCAAGGATCGTTTCGGTGCACAGATCCGCACCCACTATCCGCGTGATGTCGAGACCGAGGTCATCATCGCCCGTCAGGAGGCGGCGACGCTCGAGGCTCCTGGCGTCACCATCGTGGTGCCCGACTTCATGGCCGAGATCGTGGCCGAGTTCTCGCAGCAGGCCCGGCGCAGTCCGCATGTCAACCAGCGTTCGGGTGTGTCGGTGCGTCTCACCGTCGCCAACCTCGAGACGCTCGTGGCGGCCGCAGCCCGTCGTGCGCTGTCGCGTGGCGAGTCCGAGGTCGTGCCGCGAGTCTCCGACCTCGACTGGTTGGCGTCGTCGACCATCGGCAAGCTCGAGATCGAGTCGATCGAGGAGGGCCGTGACGGCCTCATCGTCGACCAGCTGCTCAAGCAGTCGGTGCTCACCGTGTTCCGCGATCTCGTCGAGCCCGAGCAGGTGCGCGGCGTCATCGATGCGTTCGAGGGCGATCGCATCGTCAATGCGGGCGAGGACGTGCCGGCCACCGATCTCGTCGCGCTCCTCACCGACGTCCCCGCCCTCGGTGCTGCGGTCGACGCGCTCACCGGCGGTGATCGTTCGCCGGCCATGGTGGCCAGCGCCATCGAGTTCGTGCTCGAGGGTCTGCACCTTTCGAAGCGGCTCAACAAGGAAGCCGTCGGCTCGCGCGCGCAGTACCGCGGTCGCAACTGATCCGACGCCGCATGCCGCCGGGCGCGTCAGCGTTCGGTGTTGACGAGTTCGCGTACGCCGTCGACGGCGGCCACGTAGACCCGTTCGACCATCGCCGACGGGAAGATGCCGTGCTCCACGAGCCCGGGGATCTGCGCCAGCGCGACCGCCAGTGCTGCGGGATCGGCGATGGCCTCGAAGTGGCCATCCATCACGAGATTGCCGTTGTCGCTGCGCACCCCGCGCGTCGTGACGGGACCGGAACCCAGGGCCTCGACGGCACGCGCCACGATCCCGGGTGCGAAGTCGAGCACCTCGAGCGGAGTCCCGAACGGGCCGAGGGCGGGCACGAGCTTCGTCTCGTCGACCACGACGATGAAGCGGTCGGTCATCGACGCCACGACCTTCTCGCGGGTGTGTGCAGCGCCGCCTCCCTTGGTGAGATTCAGGCGAGGGTCGACTTCGTCGGCGCCGTCGATGGCGATGTCGAGTGCACCGATCTCGTCGGGGGAGACGACGGTGAGACCGAGCGAGGTCGCGAGTTCGTGCGTGCGATCGGAGGTGGCGGTGCACACGATGTCCGGGCGGCGCTCGCCGAGGGCGACGATCGTCCAGTGCACGGTCGAGCCCGTGCCGAGGCCGACGCGCATGCCGTCCACCACGAGCTCTGCCGCTCGACGTCCGGCGGCCTCCTTGGCCTCGTCCTGTGCACTGCGTGCGTCACCCATGGCGCAACTCTCGCGCACCGGCACCTCTGCGCAGTGCCGTCGCGCTCGGCCGGGCATCGCGGGAGCGATCGAACACCCCGTCGGGAACGGTCAGGCCGCAGGCCGGCGTCCAGCCGTCGATTCCCGACTCCCAGAACGCACCGCTGATGACGATGCCGTCGCCGCTGGCCCGGTCGAGTTCGCCGATCGAGCGATCGATCACCTCGGAGCGCCAGTCATCCTCGTTCGCGACGAGGCCGGTGCCGAGCAGGGCGATCGGGCGACGAGGGAACGCGTCGGCGAGCTGTCGCACGGTCAGACCCAGACCCTCCGTCCAGGGAGCTCGTCCATCGGCGGCCCGCGCCGCATCGGCCGGGTAGGCGCTGCGAGTTCCATCGGCGAAGAGGGTGCGTGCACCGCGCCACGTGAAACCGATCGCGTCGTAGCCGCCGGCCAGTCCCTCGATCTCCACCTCTCCGAGATCGGGGATCGACAGCACGCCGTCGTTGAGGGCGCGCACCCACACGCCGAATTGCAGACGTTCGTGTCGGTCGACGAGTGCACGCGCCGCATCGCGCTCGTCGGGCTCGCGACCATGCACACCGACATGAGCGGGGGAGCGATCGATGCAACACACCACGGGCGCATCACCGCTCGCGAGCAGGCGGCGTGCCTCGTTCGACGCGAGGTGCGCGTTGCGTAGCGCGGTGAGGAACTGCTCCTCGTCGCGCAGCCCGGGAGGTCGATTGCCGCGCTCGAACCCACTCGCGGCCCAGGTGAAGGGATCGAGCACGGGCACCCACGCGCTCACGAGATCGCCGAACTCCTCCGCCACACGATCGACATGACGGGGCCATGTTCGCAGCACGCCATCGCGGTCGCGCCAGCCCCTCTCGTCGTCGGCGAACCATCCCGGGAGTGGCCCGTCCATCAACACGGCCCATACGTCGATGCCGACCCGCCGAGCGGCGCGCAGTACCTGCAGGGTGAGGTCCCATGCATCGGTGTCGGGACGTTCCTTCACCGGTTCGAGTCGGGACCAGTCGAAGGTCCACCGAAGGCTGCGCACGCCCCATTCGGCGAGCAGTTCGAGGTCGGAGGCGAAATCGACACCGAAACCCGAGCCGTCGCCCGAGGCGGGCAGTCGACCCTCATCGACCCATCCACCCCAATCGCTGCGTGGCGCCACGCCGAGCGAACCCGATGCCGTCGCGGCCACACCCCATCGCACGCCATTCGGGCGCACTGCGTTCGGGGGTTCGGTCGCACTCATCGGTGAAGTATCGCCGCGGGGCCACGGCGAGTCGCGTTCCGGCCGTCGCCCTTCGCCGGGGTGCCGCTAGCGTGCGCCCATGGCCGACGATCGCAGGTCCGCACGGCGTGAAGCCCGCAAGGTGGCCTACTCGCGATGGGACGGCACCCAGACCGGATTCGAGATGGATGCCACCGACATCCTCGCCGAACTCACCGATGACGTGCTCTATCACGGTGATCTCAACGCTGCGCTTCGCCGCATGATGCAGTCGGGGTTCGACGCGAACGGCGAACGCATGAAGGGTCTGCGCGAGATGATGGAAGACCTTCGTCGTCAGCGCCGCGAGATCCTCGAGAACAGCGATCTCGGAGGTGTCTACGACGAGATCGCACAGGATCTTCGTGAGGTGCTCGACATCGAGCGTGAGGCCATCGATGAGATGGCGCAGGAGGCGCGCGAGTCGGGTGACGCCCGTCGCCAGGAACTCACCGACGCTGTCGCCGCTGAGCGCAACATGCAGCTCGAGATGCTGCCCCCCGATCTCGCCGGCATGGTGCGCGGTCTGCAGCAGTACGACTTCACGTCCAGCGAGGCGCGTGAGCAGTTCGAGTCCCTCATGGAGCGCCTGCGCGAACAGTTGATGCAGCAGTACCTCGACCAGATGTCGGGTGCGGTCGAGAACATGACTCCCGAGGACATGTCCCGGATGAAGGACATGTTCGCCGAGTTGAATCACATGCTCGAACAACGCCAACGCGGTGAGGAACCCGACTTCGACGGCTTCATGGAGCGATTCGGAGACTTCTTCCCCGAGAATCCGCAGAACCTGGACGAACTCCTCGAGATCATGGCCGCCCGGATGGCCGCCGCACAGGCGATGCTGAACTCGATGACGCCCGAGCAGCGCGCTCAGTTGCAGGCCCTGTCCGATCAGTTGCTCGAGGACATGGACCTGCGGTGGCAGATGGATCAGTTGGGGCAGAACCTGGCGCAGGCCTTCCCCGATCTCAATTGGAATCGCCGCTACGAATTCTCCGGCGACCAGCCGCTCAACATGGCCGATGCCAATCAGATGCTGCAGGAATTGGGCGATATCGATCAGCTCGAGAACCTGCTGAAGGGCGCGGCCAATCCGGGGGCCCTCGCCGAAGTGGATCTCGATCGTGCGCGTGAACTCCTCGGCGACGAGGCGGCCCGGAGTCTCGAGCAGATGGCCGAACTCTCACGGCGCTTGGAGGAATCCGGGCTGGTCGAGAACAAGGAAGGTCGGCTCGAACTCACCCCGCGCGGAATTCGACAACTCGGCCAGAACGCGCTCGACGAATTGTTCAACAAGTTGGAGATGGACAAAGCCGGGCAGCACGAGATCGCTCGGATCGGCGTCGGTCACGAACGAGACCACTCCACCAAGCCCTACGAATTCGGCGATCCCTTCAACCTCGATATCGGTCGCACGGTGCGTAACGCCATCTTCCGGTCCGGTGCCGGAACCCCGGTGCAACTCACACCCGAGGATTTCGAGGTGGAGCGCACCGAGCACTTGGTGCGCTCGAGCACGGTGCTGATGGTGGATCTGTCGCTCTCGATGCCGATGCGAGGCAACTTCCTGCCGGCCAAGAAGGTCACGATGGCCCTCCACGCCCTCATCACCTCGAAGTACCCGCGCGATTACCTCGGCCTCGTCGGCTTCAGTCGGACGGCCGAGGAGTTGAAGGCCGAGCAACTGCCGGAGGTGTCGTGGGATTTCGACTACGGCACCAACATGCACGAGGGCTTCATGATCGCCCGTCGGCTGCTGGCCCGGCAGTCGGGCACCAAGCAGATCATCATGATCACCGACGGCGAACCGACCGCCCATGTGATGCCCAATGGCCAGATCTTCTTCGATTACCCGACGCGGCCCGAGACTCGGGACGCCACCCTTCGTCAGGTGATGCTCTGCACGAAGGAGGACATCACCATCAACAC
>CAYVUO010000120.1:0-6302 GCA_964454715.1 uncultured Bifidobacterium sp.
TTCGGCGGCGCCGTGGCTCTCCTTCCCGCCATCGCCGAGAAGCGGCTCGGCGTCGATGCGGTGGGGCTCGGTTGGCTCCGGGCCGCCGGCGGCATCGGCGCTGCGACCGTCACCCTGCTGCTGAGCGCACGACCGATCAATCGTCGAATCGGACCGATCATGTTCCTCGCCGTCGCCATGTTCGGTGTGTTCACGATCGTGCTCGGTCTCACGCATTCGTTCACGGTCGCGTTCGTGTCGATGATCCTGCTGAGCGCAGCGGACTCGGTGAGCGTGTTCATCCGCGGCACGCTCGTACCACTCGTGACACCAAGTTCGGCTCGCGGTCGCGTGATGGCGGTCGAGGGTGTGTTCATCGGTGCGTCCAACGAACTGGGCGCATTCGAGTCCGGCGTCGCCGGTCAGTTCCTCGGCACCGGCCCCGCCGTCGTGCTCGGCGGCATCGCCACCATCGGCGTGGTCGGCCTGTGGAGCTTGCTGTTCCCCGTGCTCAGGAAGTTCGACCGGTTCCCCGACCGACCGCCGGACTGAGGCGTCAGCGCGCCGTCCAGACGCCGCGCAATCCCTTGCCCTCGACCCGACCGTCGTCGGCCAACTTGCGCAGATGTGCGTGTGCGGAATGTCGCGCCATCGGAACGAGATCGGGATGCACCTCGGCGTACGCGATGCGCACGATCTCGCTGATGCGGGCCGAGCCCAGCTCGACGAGCACCGAGTGCAACTGGGCCTCGCGCTCGAGTCGATGCGACAGGTACCAGTCGATGCGTGCATCGGGTTCACCGATGACGAGCCCGTGCCCAGGAGCGATGGCCCGCAGCCCCAGGGCCCGCACCTTGCGCAACGACTCGAGATAGGCACCCATGTCACCGTCGGGGGGCCGGATGACGACGGTCGAACCCTCCATGATGTGATCACCCGAGAACAACAACGACTCGTCGGCCAGCAGATAGCACAGGTGGTTCGAGGCGTGACCGGGTGTGTGCACGGCGCGCAACGTGTACTCGTCGGTGGGGAGTTCGAATCCGTCGCGGATGCGCTGGTCGACCTTGAGGCCGCCACGATTGCCCCACGCCAACACGGGTGCACTCGTGCGCTTCGCCAGCTCGGGAGCGCCCGGCCAGTGATCGGGATGGGTGTGCGTGCACACGATCCACCGGATCGCACCTGCGCCCGCGGCTTCGATGGCATCGAGATGCGACTCGATGTCGGGGCCGGGATCGATCACGGTGACCTCATCGCGACCCACCAGATAGGTGTTGGTTCCGGGGCCGGTCATGCGCGAAGGGTTGGGAGCGACGATCCGGCGAACGAGTGGGGAGACCTCGGTGACGACGCCGGCCCTCAACTCGGCGGGGATCGGCGGCGGGGAGTCAGTCATCTCCGCGCTCGAGCTCGAGCACGGGGGCGGTGCCGCGCGGAGTGACGTCGCCCACCCATTCGACGTCGATGGCCCGACGACGACGGAGGCCCGAGAACGAGGCCACGAACAGTCCGGGCGTCGAACGCTTCCACCGTCGTGATGCCCACCGACCGATGGGCCGGCGCACCACCGGGACCAGGAGCGCCAGACCGAGGAGATCGGTGAGGAAGCCGGGCAGCAGGCAGAGCAGGCCAGCCACGACGACGAGCGTGCCGTCGAGCCCCTCGCGTGCGGGCACCGAACCGGAGCGGAACGCGTCACGGGCTCGGCCGATGAGTGCCCCGCCCTGGCGCTTCGCCATCCAGACCCCGAACACGCTCAGCGCGGCGAGCGCGAGCAGGGTGGGCAACCAACCGAAGATGCCGGCGAGCCAGATGACCACGGCGAGTTCGATGATGGGAACCACCACGAAGAACACGAGCGCAGCCAGGAACATGGGCCGATGCTAGCGACGGGCCCTCGGCGATGGCCCTCGGTGGAGAACAACCCGGCGCCGGGCGGACGAGCCGCACCGGCGCCGGGTACGCAGCGATCGTCCGTCCCCCCGAACGGACGTCGCAGGCCTCAGATGGCTTGCCGCGTCAGCAGCGCCTTCCGTTCGAGTTCGTTCAGGCCGCCCCAGATGCCGTGGGGCTCGCGGATGGCGAGCGCGTAGTCGAGGCAGTCGCCCTTGACGTCGCAGTCGCCGCAGATGTCCTTGGCCCGAGCCTCGCGGTGGAGCTTGTCCTCCTTGCGCTCGAACTGGGACGGCGGGAAGAACACCACCGCCTGTGGGCCCCTGCAGGCCGCCCGCAACTGCCAGTTGTCGTCGATGCGCTGGACGCTCACGAGGACCCCTCTCCGCTCTCCGGCGGCAACGTACAACGGTCGTCCGGCCCGGGGCAAGGGGGAAATGTTACGAATGTCACTCCCGCCGAGGACGGGTGACTCAGGCCGGATCGGACGGGGTCGGATCGGCCTCGCCCGCACCGTCGGCCGAGCCCTTCGAGCGGCCCGAGCGGTCGCGGTAGTCGCGGGCTCCCCCGGTCTCGGGCTCCACCTCGAGCACCAGTCCGTCGATGCCGACCACCCGGACGCGATCGAGCTCGTCGATCGGTGTGGCCCGATTGGTCGACGCCCGCCAGAGCGCGTCGCGCACCTGCACCACACCATCGGGGGCGACGGCCGTGACGGCTCGGCCCAACTCACCGATCATCCATTCGCGACCGATGGTCGGAGTGGCGAATCGGGTGCGGACCATCGAAGGCATGCCACCGATGAACGCCAACATGACCGCGATCACGGCGACGACCATCGTGACCCATGACAACGACAAGCCGTCGAACAACGTGAGTGACGCGACGACGTAGAGCACGAGACCGATGCCGGTCCAGATGCGTGGCACGCCCGTCTGCACATCGATCGCGAATGCGAACATCGAGAAGCACAGGAGCGCGAGCGCCCACCAACGTGTCGGAAGGACCCAAAGGCCGTAACCGGCGAGCACGATGCATCCGGCACCCACCACACCAGCCACACCGACGCCCGCGGTGTAGAGCTCGAAGATGATCAACGCGAGACCGACCGTGATGAGCAGATAGGCAACGGCCGGGCTGGCGACGGTGTGCATCAACTGCGAGAACAGTGACAACTGGGCGAACTGCACCTGGGTGACCGGTTCGCGACGAGTCTCACCGTTGTCGCCGGTGATCTCCTTGGTCACGACGCCGGGGTTGTTGATGAGGAAGTCTCCGATCGTCGGAGCTTCGACCGTCGTGATGCCGAGATCGGCCGCTTCCGACGAACCGACGGTGCGGTCCTGGATCGGTGCGAGCCGCGCGAGGTCGAGGCCATCGGTGAGCGGCGCACCCGTGTTGCCGAGTCGCGTACCCGGGGCCATGCCCACCTGACGCGCTGCGCCGACCAACTGCGCCGCGGTGCCCGTGAGGTGCGACCCGGACGGGCCGACCCACACGCCGATCGGAACGGACGACGAACGCATCAACTGCAACAGACCGACGAATGCGTCGTCGGACACGACGACGCCCGTGGAGTTCACCTGCATGATGAGCGCCACTGCGCCCCCGGCCTCGGCGTCACGGATCGACGTCTCGACGAAGTCGACGAGCACGGGGTCGAGCAAACCGCTCACCTTCACGACCGCGGCGAATCCGGGCTCGCTGTTCGACCCGCCGATCTGCGCGTCGGCCGGCACGGAGGTCGACTGCGCGCTCGCCGCGGGCACGCCCACCAACGCCGCGCCGAGGAACGAACCCAATCCCGCCACGACAGCGACCAGCGCGGTGATCATGGGTAGCCTGCGCACGTCGCGCCTCCGAGGGGAACATGGATCCTGCACGCTTCTTCGCAGCATCACGGACCCTCATCGTGGCCGGGAAGGGGGGCGTGGGCAAAAGCACAGTGTCCACGGCGCTGACGCGGGCCGCTCTCGCCTCGGGACTGCGCACCCTGCTCGTTCGTCTGTCGCCGGGCCCGGACCCCGCTCCCGTGCCCACCCTCGTCGTCACCCCCGATGTGGCCCTGCGCGAGTACCTCGACGACCACGGCCTCCAGCGGGTCACCCGCAGGCTCATGTCGTCCGGAGCCGTCGACGTCGTCACCGCCGCAGCGCCCGGGATCAAGGACCTCCTCGTGCTCGGCCGGGTGAAGCAGCTCGAGTTGGCCGGCGCCCACGATCTGATCGTGGTCGATGCCCCCGCCGCCGGTCACGCGGTGTCATTCCTGCAAGCACCGCGCCTCCTGCGGGCCGCGGTGGGCACGGGGCCGATCGCCACCCAGGCCGACGACGTACTCGCCATGCTCGCCGACCCCAGCCGCTGCCGGGTGCTGCTCGTCACGACGGCCGAGGAGACACCGGTCAACGAACTGGTCGAGACGGCGTTCGCGCTCGAGGACGAGATCGGTGTCGACCTCGCACCAGTGGTCATCAATGCGCTCGTCGAGCCGATCGACGATCTCGAGGTCGACGTCACCGACGACGCGGTCGCTCTCGGCCTCGAACCCGATGAGATCTCGGCCCTCGACGCCGCTGGCGCATTCATGATCTCGACGGTCGATGCGCAGCGAGAGCAGCTCGCACGGCTCGCACTCGACCTGCCCCTCGAGACCATCCCGCTCCCGCTGCTCGCGACCTCGGCGTTGGGTGATCACGAGCTCGACGAACTGGTGGCAGCGCTCATCGCCGGCATCGAGTCGCTCGAGGACGTGACCCGATGACGACGATGATCGACTCGCTGCTGCGAGAACGCTCGGTGATCGTGTGCGTCGGCGCCGGAGGTGTCGGCAAGACGAGTACTTCCGCCGCGCTTGGAATGCTCGCAGCGCGGGCGGGTCGGCGCGTCTGCGTCATCACGATCGATCCGGCCCGCCGACTGGCGGATTCGTTGCGCACCGATGCCACGACCGAGATCGGCAACGAGCCCACTCGACTGGCGTTCGACGGCCCCGGAGAACTGTGGGCCGTCATGCTCGACTCGCGCACGACGTTCCGTGAACTCATCCTCACGCATGCGCCGTCGCCGGAACGCGCCGACGCCATCTTCGACAATCAGCTCTTCGCCAACATCGCCGACGGCCTCTCGGGCACCCACGAGTACATGGCGATGGAGAAGCTGTACCAACTGCATCGCGACGACCGCTTCGATCTCGTCATCGTCGATACTCCTCCCACGACCAACGCCGTCGACTTCCTCGAGGCTCCTGATCGGATCACCGGCTTCCTCGACCATCGTCTCTATCGGGTGCTCGTGGCTCCGACGGGTGGTCTCGCGCGCGCCGTGAACTTCGCGGCACAGGCGTTCCTCCGCACCATCTCGCGCATCATCGGTGCTCGCGTCGTCGACGACGTCATCGACTTCCTCGCCCAGTTCGACGGCATGGAGGACGGCTTCCGCGATCGCGCCGCATCGGTGCACGAGTTGCTCCGTGACGACGACACCGCGTTCGTGCTCGTCTCGATCCCCCGACGCGATGTGAACGATGAAGCCGCTCGCTTCGTGTCCGACCTGGCCGAGGCCGACATCGATGTCGACGCCATCGTCGTCAACCGGGTGCACCCTCGCTTCGCCCCATCCGGGGTGGCCAGCACGCTCGCCACCCGACTGGCCGGCACTCCCCTCGCCCCGCGAGCCGAGGCCCTCCTGCGATCGGAGGCGCTCGCCGCCGATGACGACGCCCACATCGCCGCACTCACGTCCGTGCTCCCGGACGCCCACCTCGTCACGGTGCCGCTGTTCGCGTCCGACGTGCACGATCGCGCCGGTCTCGAACGCCTCGCCACCGCCCTCTCCACCGAGTGAACGACCCGACGCGGGTTGGCCGGGGCCACCTTCGCACCGGCTACTGTCTGCGCCGTGACGGTCATCCTCCTCGCCACCGATTCCGACCGAGTGCGTGACGAGGTCGACGCTGCCCTCAGCGACGACTCCACGACGCTCTATCGAGTGCGGGCCGGCATCGAGGTGCTCACGGCCATCCATGAGCTGTCACCCGATCTCGTCATCCTCGACGAGCAGATCGGCAACATGGGCGGCATCGCCACGTGTATGGCCATCCGCAATGCCGAGAGCGTCGACCGCATCCCGATCACCGCGGTGATGCTGCTGCTCGACCGCGTGCACGATGCGTTCCTCGCACGCCGATGCGATGCCGACGGCTTCGTGGTCAAGCCCCTCGACGCCCTGCGCCTGCGCCGGGCCACCGAGGTGCTGCTCGCCGGCGAGGCCTGGGACGACGGTGTCCCCACGGCCGACGCCGTCGGCGCCTGAGCTTTCGTCGCCGCCGAGGCAGTCGGTTAGAGTCGGCGCTCCCAACGGGCTGTGGCGCAGCTTGGTAGCGCGCTTCGTTCGGGACGAAGAGGTCGTGGGTTCAAATCCCGCCAGCC
>CAYVUO010000121.1:0-6290 GCA_964454715.1 uncultured Bifidobacterium sp.
CGACCTGGTAGCTGTAGGGCACCCAGCCGGCGTCGACGATGGCGCGGGACGCACCGGGAGCAGCCGACAGCAGCTTGGCGAGATCCTCGACCATGGCGTACTTCTCCTGCTCGCCGAGACCACGGCCGCCGGAGACGACGACGGCGGCGTCGTCGAGCGACGGTCCCTCGCGCTCCTCGACGTGACGATTGACGATGCGAGCGCCACCGCTACGACCGGCGTCGGGCACGGCGATGGTCTCGACGGCGGCAGCGCCACCACCCGAGGCTTCTGCGGCGAACGACTTCGGACGCACGAGCACCAGGTGCGGACCAGCGGCGATGAAGGTGGTCTTCACGTCGGTGGAACCACCGAACACCGGCTCGGTGGTGACGAGCTTGTCGCCGTCGACCTCGAGATCGGTGTTGTTGGTGATGACGGTGCGATCGAGCTTGGCCGAGAGACGACCGGCGATGTCGCGACCGGTGTACGAGGTGGCGGCGATGATCGCGTCGGGGGCATTGCCCGACTCGACGAGCGCAGCGATGGCATTGGCCACCGGCACACCCGGCAGTGCGCCGCCGAGGTCACCAGTGGTGAGCACCTTCGTCGCGCCGTACTGGCCGAGCTCGGCCGCGACCGCGTCGGCGTCGCCACCGGCGTAGATCGCCTCGACCGTGCCGGCGAGTTCGCGGGCCTTGGTGAGCAGTTCGAGCGTGGTGCCGGAGACCTTGCCGTCGGCAGCCTCGGCGAGAACCCAGATCTTCGTGAGAGCCATGATCAGTTCCTCCTACAGGACCTTGAGATCGTCGAGGAAGGCCACGATCTTCTCGGCGGCGGTGCCGTCATCCTCGAAGACCTCACCTGCCTCGCGCTTCGGGGCTTCGGCGATGGACACGATCGACTGGCCCGCACCGGCCCAACCGACCTGCGAGGCATCGAGACCGAGGTCGGCGACGGTGAGCGTGTCGACCGGCTTCGACTTGGCAGCCATGATGCCCTTGAACGACGGATAGCGAGGCTCTACGACGCCGGCGGTCACCGACACGAGAGCGGGGAGCGGGCACTCGACATCGTCGAAGCCGGCTTCGGTCTGACGCTGCACCTTCACGGTGCTGCCCTCGACGGCGATCGACTTGGCGAACGTGACCGACGGGAGGTCGAGCAGACCAGCGATCTGCTCGGGGACGGTGCCGGTGTAACCGTCGCTCGACTCGGTCGCGGTGAGCACCAGGTCGGCGCCCTCGACGCGCTCGATGGCCTTGGCCAGCACCTTCGCGGTACCGAGTGCATCGCTACCGGCGAGTGCATCGTCGCTCACGAGGATGGCCTTGGCCGCACCCATCGCGAGTGCGGTGCGGAGACCCGACACCTCACCGTTGGGTGCCATCGACACGAGGGTGACCTCTCCGCCACCAGCGGTGGTGACGAGCTGGAGTGCCATCTCGACGCCGTACGAGTCGGACTCGTCGAGGATGAGCTTCCCATCGCGCTTGAGGGTCTTGGTTGAGGGATCCAACGCACCCGGGTCGGCCGGGTCCGGGATCTGCTTTACACAGACGACGACGTTCATGGCCGTGATTCTGTCCACCTTTCGGGTCGGGGCCAAATCATTCGGGCAATCGCGCCAAGGGTCACACCCGACGGGCCGCGGCCCGCCTCCACTAGCGTCGGAGACCCTGTGAGGATCACGCTCATCGTCAACCCGTCCGCCTCGTCGGTCACGGCCCGGGGCCGGGTGGTCATCACCAAGGCCCTCGCCGCCGATCATGACGTCACCGTCGCCGAGACGGCGCGCCGGGGCCATGCCACGCAGCTCGCGGCCGAGGCCGCCGCCGGAGGGGCCGACGTGGTCGTGGTGTTGGGAGGCGACGGCACGCTCAACGAGGCGGCCAACGGGCTGGCGGGCACGGCGACGGCGCTCGCTCCCCTGCCCGGCGGATCCACCAACGTGTTCGCCCGCACGATCGGACTCTCCGACGACGCCATCGAGGCCACCGGCATCCTGCTCGACGCGCTGTCGCACGGTTCCACACGTCGCATCGGTCTCGGGTCGGTCAACGGTCGGTACTTCCTGTTCCACGTCGGCATCGGCTTCGATGCCGCGGTCGTCGCCGAGGTCGAACGTCGCGGCTCGCTCAAGCGATGGGCCAACCATCTGCTCTTCGCATGGGCCGCGTTCGACACGTGGTTGCGCAAGTATGACCGCCGCCGACCGCGCTTCGCAGTGCGCATCCCCGGACGACCGACCGTCGACGACGCGATGTTCACCGTGTGTCTCAACACCGATCCGTACACGTTCATCAGCACGCAACCGTTCACCATCTCCGCCGACATCGGTCTCGATTCGGCGATGGGCGTCGTCACACTCCGATCACTCGATGCACGACCGCTTCTGTCGGTCGTGGCATCGGCACTCGGCACAGGTGCACGATTGCGACGATCCCGATCGGTGGACTTCTGCAACGACGTCACGTCGCTGACGATCGACGGCTACGGGCCCATCCCCCATCAGGTCGACGGCGACTATCTCGGCGACGTCGAACATCTGGAGCTCGAGTTCGCGCCCGATGTGCTCACACTCGTACTGCCGCGCTTCGTGACCCACTGACCCCGAGTGGCACTCGCAGTGCCGACTCGGAGGGACTCAGACGTCGCGCTCCAAGGTGTCGACGACCTCGCGGCACACATCGGGCACGTTGGTGATGATCGCGTCGACACCCATCTCGACGAGCGTGCGCATCGCGTCGACATCGTCGACCGTCCATACGTTCACGGCGAGACCTGCGTCGTGGGCACGAACGACGACGTCGGCATCGACCATGCCGTGCCACGGATTGATCGCGCGATGTCCGCGACGCGACACGTCGGCGATGAGTTCGGCGCCACCGGTGGCACGAAGCGCGGCCATCGTGAGCTGACCGGTCACGATCGACACGTCGAGCCGATGCACCTCGTCGACGATCTCGTCGGAGAACGAGGTGACCAGGAATCGCTCTGGCTCGTCGAACGCCGCGAGTTGTGCCACCACCGTGGAGACGAGGAGTGGTCGCAACCCCTCGGGGCCATCGGGCTTGATCTCGACGTTCACGTGGAGACCGGTGCAGGCCTCGATGGCCTCGGCCAGTGACGGAACATCGCTCGGGAGTTCGGAGGCGCGCAGGGCTCCGATGGCCCTACCGTCGGCGAACACCGGATCGTGGTGCACGACCACCACGCCATCGGCCGTGAGATGGGTGTCGAGTTCCACCCCGTCGGCTCCGAGCGGCCCCGATGCCGCGAATGCGGCGATCGTGTTGCCGGGTGGGTGGGCCGCAGAGGCTCCGCGGTGGGCGACGACGAACGTCATGGAGGCACCCTAGGGCCCGTCCTACCCCCATCCCGGTAGTGGAATCGGTCACACCGGCGCCCGCGATCCCTTGTGCCCCTTGGGCCGGATCGCACGGATTCGGGGAATTCCAAGAACCCCTTGCCCCCCTCCGGGGCCGAAACTACGGTTCGCCGCCCCAGCCACACGCGTTCGTTCGTGTCCCGACAGGTGTACGTCGGAGCGGTGGCATGAAACCCAACGGTCGTTCCGCCCACTGGGCGGCTGTGGCCACTCGTCTCCTTGGAGGAATCGTGGCCCTGACCACGTCCCATGCCCTGTCCATGTTCGCCGACGACTGGCGCGACCAGTCGGCTTGCCGCGACACCGATCCCGATCTGTTCTTCCCCGTGGGCACCACCGGCCCCGCCATCGAGCAGATCGACAATGCCAAGGCCGTCTGCTCCGACTGCACCGTGCGCGAGTCCTGCCTCGAGTTCGCCCTCGTCACCAACCAGGACAGCGGCATCTGGGGCGGCACCTCGGAGGAGGAGCGTCGCAAGCTCCGTCGTCAGTGGCTGGCGGCCCGCCGCAAGGCCTCCTGAGCCCCAAGAGACCTCGGGCCCTCGGGCCCCGACCGATCGAGGCCTCCTACGGGAGGCCTTCTTCGCGCCCCTAGACGACCGGCACCGACAACCTGATGGTGGTCCCCGGTCGTTCCGGCGGGCCGTCCCCGGCCGAGAGTCCGATGGTGCCGCCCAACTCGCTCGTGACCAGCGTGCGCACGATCGACAGACCGAGACCGGAGGAATCGTCGATGGTGAAACCCTCCGACGGGCCGACACCATTGTCGACGACGTTGACGAGCAGACGCTGACCGGTGGTCGAGAGCTCGACCCGCACGAACGCGTCTTCGCCGAAGCCGGCCGGGAAGGCGTGATCGACCACGTTCTGGAGCAGTTCGGTGAGCACCACGGCGAGGCGGGTGGCCGTCTCGGCCGGCAGGATGCCGCCGTCGCCCTCGACCATGAACGAGATCGGACGTTCGGGCGAGATGAGGCCGTCGGCCACCATGCGCACGAGGGGGCGCACGATCTCGACGAACGGGATGTCGTCGCCAACCGCGTGCGAGAGCGTCTCGTGCACGAGCGCGATCGAACGGATGCGGCGCACCGATTCGTCGATCGCCGCCTTGGCCTCGACCGAGCTCGTGCGACGACCCTGCAGGCGCAGCAGCGCGGACACCGTCTGTAGGTTGTTCTTCACTCGGTGATGGATCTCGCGGATCGTCGCGTCCTTCGACAACAGCATGCGATCACGTCGACGAAGTTCGGAGATGTCACGCACGAGCACGAGCGCACCCGTGACCTCATCGTCATCGAGCAGCGGAAGCACGCGCACGATGACGGTGACGTTGAGGCCGCGCTCGACCTCCTCGGTGACGGGCTTCGCGTGTGCGAACGCATCGCCCACAGCAACGCCGGAGAGACCGAGCTGATCGAAGCGGCGACCCATCGAGTTCTGGTGCACGCCGAGACGATGGAGCGCCGACACGGCGTTGGGTGAGGCGTAGACGACCTCCATTCCCGCACCGAGCACGAGCACACCATCACCGACACGCGGCGCGTCGCCGGGAAGAGCGTCCTCGCCGGCGAACGGGAAGGAGCCGGCTGCGATCATCGCGGCGAGTCGGTCGAACACGCCGATGTAGGTGCGCTCGAGTTCTCCGGCCTGACGAAGCGCGACGGGCAAAGACTCGCGGGTGAGCACCGCGATCGTGCGGCCCTCATGACTGACGGGGATGCACCACTCGTGCACGAGGTCGGCGCGTTCGGGATCGCTGGCGTCGCCCTCGACGAGTGCACCGGTGCGGAGGCATTCGGCCACCAGTGGCCGCTCGCTCACCGACAGTCGCGCACCGACCCGATCGGAGACGAACAGCGTCTGGCTGGTCGTGGGGCGGATCTGAGCCAGCACCACGAGTTCACCGGGCTCTTGATCACCGGGCGCATCAGCGCCGAACAGGAGGAGATCGCTGAAGCAGAGATCGGCGAGCAGACCCCAGGTGGCGACGAGACGTTGCAACCGGTCGATCTCGGGTCGTCGCAGCGGCGTGTGACTCCGTGCGAGATCGTCGAGACCGGCCATGGCGGAGTGGGATCAGCCGGCGCCGAAGCCGATGCGGCGCTCGCTCTCGGGTGATCCGAGTTCGACGTAGGCGATCTTCGATGCCGGCACCGCGATGTCGCGACCCGACTTGTCGGTGAGCCAGAGCACGCTCGCGGCATCGGCGAGGGCGCGGTCGATGGCCGCCTTCACCTCGGCCCGGTCGGTGCCCGACGCCAACTCGATCTCGATCTCCTTGGGGGTGTGCTGCACACCGATGCGAACGTCCACTGGTTCCTCCTGTTGGTGCCCGCATCGTAGGCCGACGCGGGCATGATGCGGCCCGTCAGTCGACGAGACGCAGTCCGGCGTTGTAGCGACGGGTCGGGGCGAGCTCGAGATCGATGACCTCGGCCAGTCCGGCGATGGCGCGCGCCGCCTCGGACTCGGGGGCGACGGCACACACGGGACGGCCGACGTCGGAACCTTCGCGCAGCTCGGGCACCAGGGGGACCTGGCCCACGAAGCGCACGCCGAGCTGTTCGGCCAACTCCGCTCCACCGCCAGCTCCGAAGAGCTCGTAGCGCTTGCCATCATCACCGGTGAACCACGACATGTTCTCGATGACGCCCTTGACGTCGATGTTGACCTTCTCGGCCATGTAGGCGACGCGCTGGGCCACGCGCTGGGCGGCGGGCTGCGGCGTCGTGACGACGTACATCTCCGATCGCGGCAGGAACTGGGCGAGCGAGAGCGCGATGTCGCCGGTGCCCGGCGGAAGATCGACGAGCAGGAAGTCGGGTTCGTCCCAGAACACATCGGTGAGGAACTGCTCGAGCGCCTTGTGCAGCATCGGCCCACGCCAGATGACGGGCTGATCCTCCTCGACGAAGAAGCC
>CAYVUO010000122.1:0-6283 GCA_964454715.1 uncultured Bifidobacterium sp.
CCGGAGTCGGACTTCTCCATGTGCGGTTCGAGATGGGCGACGGCCGTCTTCATCGTCTCGGCCGACTGCAGCACGAAGGGCAACTGCATCTCGCCGGTGGCGAAGAGCTCACCCACGACCTTCATGCCCGACAGCAGGACGTCGTTGATGATGAAGAGGGGAGCGAGGCCCTCGGCCATGGCCCGGTCGAGATCGGCCTCGAGCCCCTCGCGGTCGCCGTCGATGATGCGCTGGCTGAGCAGACGCTCGATGGTCCAGTCGCTGCGGTCCTCGACCTCCACGGCAGACGTCTGCACGTCGGCGAAGACGTCGAGCAACACGGTGAGCGGGTCGTAGCCCTCGCGACGACGATCGTGGATGAGGTCGAGGCACACCTCGCGCTGTTCATCGGGGATGCGGTTGAGCGGCATGATCCGCGCCGCGTGCACGATGGCCGAATCGAGTCCGGCGGCCACGCATTCGGCCAGGAACACCGAGTTGAGCACGTGGCGCGCTGCCGGTTTCAGGCCGAACGAGACGTTGGAGACGCCGAGCGTGGTGTGCACGCCGGGGAGTTCGGTCTTGATGCGTCGGATCGCCTCGATCGTGGCGATGGCATCACCGCGGAGGTCGTCGTCGCCGGTCGAGAGGGGGAACGTGAGCGCATCGAAGATGAGGTCGCCCGGTTCGAGGCCGTAGCGATCGACGGCGATGTCGTGGATGCGATGCGCGACGCGCATCTTCCATTCGACGTCGCGGGCCTGACCCGTCTCGTCGATGAGCAGACAGATGACAGCAGCGCCGTACTCACGGGCGAGGGTGAGGACGCGGTCGAGACGACTGCCCGGCGCGTCGCCGTCCTCGAGGTTCGCCGAATTGAGGATCGCCCTGCCGCCGAGCCAAGCGAGACCGGCCTCCATGACCTGCGGTTCGGTGGAGTCGAGCACGATCGGCACGCTCGACTGGGTGGCGAGGCGTTGTGCCAACTCGTCCATGTCGGCGGTGCCATCGCGACCGACGTAGTCGACGCAGAGGTCGAGCACGTGCGCGCCCTCGCGCACCTGGTCCTTCGCCATCTGCACGCAGGTGTCGAGATCGCCCTCGAGCATGGCGTCGCGGAACTTCTTCGAACCGTTGGCATTCGTGCGCTCGCCGATGATCATGAATGAGGTGTCCTGGGCGAACGGAACCATCGAGTAGATCGACGTGGCGCCGTCCTCGTGCACTGGGTGGCGCGGAGCGGGGGTGAGGTCACGGCACCGCTCGACCACCGCAGCGAGATGCTCGGGAGTCGTGCCGCAGCATCCGCCCACGATGTTGACGCCGAGTTCGGTGCTGAAGCGCTCGTGGTGCTCGGCGAGCTGTTCGGGCGAGAGGTCGTAGTGCATGTGTCCGTCGACGACGCTGGGCAGGCCGGCGTTGGGGATGCACGAGATCGGCATGCGGGCGTGTGCCGACAGATGACGGAGGTGCTCGCCCATCTCCACCGGGCCGGTGGCGCAGTTGATGCCGATCACATCGGGCCGCAACGGATCGATGGCAGCGAGGGCTGCGGCCATCTCAGTACCGGGGAGCATGCGGCCGGTGAGTTCCATCGGGACCTGCACCTGCAGCGGCACCTCGCGACCGAGCGAGCGCATCGCTCGACGAGTACCGGCCATGGCGGCCTTCACGGTGAGCAGGTCGAACATGGTCTCGATGATGAGAAGGTCGCACCCACCGTTGAGCAGACCGATGGCCTGCTGCTCGTAGAGATCGCGTAGCTCGGCGTAACGGATCTGACCGAGCGACGGGAAGCGGGTGCCCGGACCGATCGAACCGGCGACCCAGCGGCGCCGGTCGGGGGTGGAGAAGTCGTCGGCAACGCTGCGGGCCAGACGCGCTGCGGCCTCGTTGAGCTCGAGCACGCGATCGGCGATGCCGTACTCGCCGAGCGGAACGGCGAACGCGCCGAACGTGTCGGTCTCGATGACGTCGCAGCCGACCTCGAGGTAGCGCGCATGCACCTCGGCGATCACATCGGGACGGGTGACGACGAGCAGTTCGTTGCAGCCCTCGAGATCGGGGCCACCGAAGTCGTCGGCGGTCAGACCCTTGGTCTGGATGCTGGTGCCCATTCCGCCGTCGAAGATGACGACGCGCTCACGGATGGCATCGAGGAACGTCTGCACGGGGGAACTCCGTCGGGTGGGTCGGTCGGTTGTCCGGTCACCCGAGCCGGGGCGTCATGCCCTCTCCATCAGGGCGGCTCGAACGCAGCGAGGGTAGCAGCGCCCGACACGCCTCCTGCGCTCCGTCGGGGCCTAGGCTCCACGTGGTGAAGATCTATACGCGCAAGGGTGACGACGGAACGACGGGTCTGCTGTTCGGTGGTCGCGTCGCCAAGGATTCCGCGGCTCCCACCGCGTATGGCGCGGTCGATGAGGCCCAGGCCGCCATCGGCGTGGCTCGCGCCGAGGCCGATGGCGAGTTGGCCGACGTCCTCCTGCACCTCGAACGCGATCTGTGGGTGCTGATGGCGGAGCTCGCGGCCGATCCCACGAGCCGCGATCGCCTCGTGCCGGGCGCATCGCTCGTCACCGACGAGATGGTCGCGTCGCTCGAGACGCTCATCGACGAGGTGAGCGAGCGCTTCGAGCCGCCGACCGAGTTCGTGGTGCCGGGACAGAACCGCATCGGTGCGCTGCTCGACGTCGCTCGCACCGTGGTTCGTCGGGCCGAGCGTGATTCCCTCGCCGCTGCCGCGCCGGGAAGCGCGGCGCTGCCGTACCTCAATCGCCTCTCCGATCTTCTCTGGACGTTGGCGCGTTGGCAGGAGGGCACCTCGTTGCCCACTCGCGCCGTTGACTGACCCCACAAGGAGCACCATGCGCCCCATCGTCTCTGCCGCCCGCGCCGTGCCCGCTCGGGCCGACCTCGTCGCCATCGGTCTCACCGAGTCCGATGTCTCCGCTGCGGCCCTGAAGCGAGCGGGACTCCCGGCCAAGGTGCTCTCGGCGCAGGGCTTCACCGGTCGAGCCGATCAGACCTCGCTCGTCGCCGACGACCGCGGTCGCACCGTGCTCGTGGTCGGGCTGGGTGCGCGCGATCGACTCGACGACGCTCGTCTGCGTCGTGCCTCCGCCCAGGCCGTGCGCGCCGCGCAGAAGGTCACGTCGCTCGCGATCACGTTCCTCGACTCCGTTCCCCCAGCGAAGCATGCCGAATCGGCTCGTGCCATCGCCGAGGGCGCGATGCTCGGTTCCTATCGCTTCGTCGCACTCAAGTCCGATGCCAAGCCCGCGGCGTTGGCGCGTGTCACCATCACCGGCTCGGCGGCCAAGCCGGTGGCCGATGCCGTTCGCGTCGGTGCTGCCATCGGTGCGGCCCAGAACCTCGCTCGCGATCTGGTGAACCGTCCCGGTGGTGAGCTCACACCGGCCCGTCTCGCCGACGAGGCCCGCGCCATCGCCAAGCGCGAACGACTCACCATCAAGGTGCTGGGTCCGGCGCAGATGAAGCGCATGGGTCTCGGCGGTCTTCTCGGCGTCAGTCGCGGTTCCACCCAGGAACCCCGTTTCGTCGAGATCGCCTATTCACCCGCACGCGCCCGCGGCACCCTCGCCTTCGTGGGCAAGGGTCTCACGTTCGACTCCGGCGGTCTGTCGATCAAGACAGGTGAGGGCATGATGACGATGAAGATGGACATGGGTGGCGCCGCTGCCGTGCTCGGCTTCTTCTCCGCCGTGCGCGCCGTGAAGCCCACATGCCGTGTCGTCTGCTATCTGCCCATGACCGCCAACATGAGCGATGGCGACGCCACGCGACCCGGTGACGTGCTCACCATTCGAAACGGTCGCACCGTCGAGGTCCTCAACACCGATGCCGAGGGGCGACTCGTGCTCGCCGACGCGCTGTCGCTGGCCACCGAGGCGAAGCCCGACGCCATCGTCGATCTCGCCACGCTCACGGGCGCGGTCGAGATAGCGCTCGGCTCCCGCATCGCTGCCGTGCTCGGGAACGATGACGCGTTCGTCGATCAGGTCCGCGATGCCGCCGAGCGCGCTGGCGAACGAGTGTGGCCGCTGCCGATGCCGGCCGACTACCGCCCGATGCTCGACAGTGACGTGGCCGACCTGCGCAACATCTCGAAGGGCCGCGGCGCCGGCACCATCACCGCCGCGATCTTCCTCGAACAGTTCGTGGGCGAGGGCATCCCGTGGGCCCACCTCGACATCGCCGGCACGGCCTGGTGGGCCGAGGGCGCCGACGGTGAGTTCTCGAACGGCGGCACCGGTTTCGGGGTGCGCACGCTGCTCGAGTTGGCTCGGACGTTCACCCCGCCAGCGCGGCGTCGCACTTCCCGTCGCTGACCGCACTCGCACCGCCCGCGGTGTGGTGGGCCAACGCCCATCGCAGCGCGTCGTGGGCCATGGCGGGGTGGAAGCGCCAGCGGTGGAGCTGATGTTCGACCGACGCGGTGTCCTCGCCGAGTTCGAGCATCGACAGGGCGAGCAGGCGCGCCCGTTCCTTGAGCGTCTCCACTTCGACCGGGGCTCGATGCGCGCGCAGTGACGAGGCGTGTTCGTGCTGCAGTGACATCGGAAGGCGTTCGACCTGGACGCGGGTGAGGGGAGCGAGCCGTCGTCGCACGGCGATCGCATCGACGCCCATCATGCGTGCGGCACCGAAGCGACACGCTCGCTCGACGGTGCGCAGCATCGGCGCGTTGCGACCACCGCGCATGCCGACACCCAGTGACTGTGCGGTGTCGACGAGGTCGATCGTGCAGCCATCGGGATGGGCGTCGAGCTCGTCGGCCACCCGGCGGAGGAACCACACCGTGGAGGGCCCGAGGATGGGTAGCCAGTAACGCTCGACATAGGCCGAGCGCGGATCGTGCCCGAGTCGATCGACGACAGGGTCGGACCACACCTCGACATCGAGCGAGGGCAGGGGCAGGGTGATGTCGGACATGTGACCTCCGGGCACGTCGTGGACTGTCGTGTCCTTTCGTACGCCCGTGGGTCGCGGGGGAGAAGGGCCGACCGGCCCTGATTCACTCGGCGGTGTCGGAGGGTGCGGTGGGGTCGTCGTCCGACGGAATGTCGGTGCGTCCCTCGAGTTCGTCGACGCGCATCTGCAGCAGTGCCATGCGTTCGGCGAGCGTTCGGATTCGGTTCTCCATTCGGGTGAGTTCGTAGGAGAAGTGCACGACGATCAACAGCAGCAGTGCCAGGCCGAGCAGGATCAGCAAGGTGGGCTGGTACCAGATGCCGAGACTTTCGGCCGTCCAGTCGAGCAGACCGGGAACGGCGGCGATGACGACCATCACGGCACCCAGGCTCAGCCACAGCAACGAGTACTTGGCCTTGAGGTGCCGGCGTCGCACGAGGCGCACGACGAACACGATGCCGAGCGCGACGAGGATCGCGAGCGCGAAGTGGGCGCGGGTACTCATGCCGACACCGACTTGGTTCGGCGGTCGGTGCGCGGCGTCGAGGCGAGTGAGACGAGCACGCGCAGGTAGTGATAGAGCAGGCGGAATCGGCGATTCGATGGTGTTCCGGCCGCGCGTTCGCGCATCGTGACGGGAACTTCGCGCACATCGAAGCCGGCGCGACAGGCCATCACGAGCGCTTCGACGGAATCCATGTACTCGATCGGGTACTCGTCGGCGAACATCTCGAGCACATCGCGATCGAACGCCCGGAATCCCGATGACGTATCGGTGAACCGCTTGCCCGCCATGCGAGCGATCGACCAGCGCAGAAGGCCCATCGCGAGTCCGCGGCTGCGGCCGACCTTGTAGTCGCCGACGCCGGCGAAGCGCGAGCCGACGACCATGTCGGCGCCCTCGTCTAGCGGGGCCAGCAGGGTGGCGATCTGGGTCGCGTCGTGCTGACCGTCGGCGTCGAACTGGATGCCACGTCCGTAGCCCTGCTCCACCGCGTAGCGGAAGCCCGTGCGCAGCGCGCCGCCGATGCCGAGGTTGAAGGGCAGTTGCACGCACACCGCTCCGTTGGAGCGGGCGATGGCGGCAGTGTCGTCGGAGGAGCCGTCGTCGATCACGACGACGTCGAATTGCGGCACCTCCCGCGCCAACTCGGCGAGCGTGCCGGGCAGGCTCTCCCGTTCGTTGAACGCAGGGATGATCACGAGCACTCGTTGGTCGCTCCCCTTCGTCACGATGGGAAGGGTACTTCAGCACCTCCTCGGGTCGGTGGTGGTGCGAGGATGGCCGCATGACCGACGGAGCGGCCGAACTGCGGATGGCACGTGAACTCCTTGCGGATGCCGAGCGGGTGGCAGTGCTCACCGGTGC
>CAYVUO010000123.1:0-5994 GCA_964454715.1 uncultured Bifidobacterium sp.
GCCAATCACCTCGGCGTCACCATCGAGGCCGACATCATCAAGCAGAAGCTTCCGACCAACAACGGCGGCTACAACGCGCTCGACGGCTATGGAAAGACCTCGAAGTTGGTCTACGGCGATCTCGTGACCGACCATCCCATCGACTACACCCGTTGGCAGGTTGCGAACTGCTACATGGGGCGTATCGGCCTCATCAACTCCGGAGGCGAGTCCAAGGGGGCCTCCGATCTCGCCGACGCAGTGCGGACCGCGGTGATCAACAAGCGCGGTGGTGGCACCGGCCTCATCTCGGGTCGCAAGGCGTTCCAGCGCCCGATGGCCGAAGGCGTCGCTCTGCTCAACGCCATTCAGGACGTCTATCTCGATCCGTCGATCACGATCGCCTGAACCACTCGAACCTGTTGTGACGTTGCGGGCCGACCTTCGGGTCGGCCCGTCGGCGTTTTCAGTCGAGGGAACGGAACACGATGCCCGTGCGCGGCTTCGGGGCGAAGAACGTCGACTTCGGCGGCATCTTCTCGCCACCTTCGGCGATGGCGACGATCTGATCGATCGTGACCGGGCGCAGGAGGACACTGGCCTGCGCCCGCCCCGACGCGACGGCGTCACGACTATGGGTCACGCCGTGTTGATAGGTGAGGGAATGGTCGGGGAGAGTCGCCAGCGCGAGGTCGAGTCGACTCGAGTCGAGGTCCCGGGTCGCGGCGATCGTCGAGGCGGACGGAATCATCGACCATGTCGAGTCGGGAAGGACGAGCACCATCGCCCCCAACTGCGCCATTCTGGCCACCGTCGAGGTGTCGTCGAAGGCGAACGGTTCGATGGTGAAGAACGGTGCGAGGGCCTCGCGGAGGTCGAATCCCTCGGGTAGGCCATCGATGAGGCGATGGATGGGGCCGACGGTCAGCTCGTCCTCGACCAGTTCGACGACGAAAGTCATCACCGAGTCGGCCGCTCCTCCCGACCCTTCGTCTGCTCGACGTTCGTCTCGGTAGGCCAGCGAGGTCTCGTAGCGGTGATGGCCATCGGCGATCACGATCGGCGCACTGCCGACCGCGGCGCGTATGGCACTGAGTCGTGCAGGATCGGTGATGCGCCAGACGGAATGGACGACACCGTCGGCTTCGAACACGGTCAACGGTTCGTCCTCGCACTGGAGGAGTTCGGTGAGACCGGTCGCCGGTGACAGTCCCCATACGGCCGACAGATTCGAGCGAGTGGAACGAAGAAGGTCGAGGCGATCGCTCTTCGCTTTCGGCGTGGTGAACTCGTGGGGGAGGATGTCGCCCTCACCTGGTCGGCTCAACTGCAGTGCGCCGATGACGCCGGTGGTGTGGCGAACCACGCCGTTCTCATCGGGCGCATCCATTCGGTACACCGTGAACGAGGGCTCCGGGTCGTCGACGAGGACGCCCTCGGCGCGCCACTGGGCGAAGGCCCGAGCAGCGTCACCGTACGGATCGTCGCCGTCGACCGGAAGATCGACTCGTACGACATTGGTCGGCGCCCGGCGCACGAGTTCGACGCGATCGCTGGCGCTGATCACGTCGTAGGGGGGTGCTGTCACATCGCGGGGATCGAGTGAGTCGGTGTTGTAGCGGATCCCGATGAAGGGTTCGAAGCGCGGCACCGCCTAGTCCTAGCAGACTCCTCGGACCCCCGAAGTCGTCGCTTCCGGTCGGTGGTCACGAATCGGTGGGACCGGCGCGAGACTCACACCATGGCGTGGGCCCTCGATCTCGATGGTGTGGTGTGGCTCGAGGAGCACTCGATCGCCGGTTCGTCCGACGCGGTCGCCCAACTCCGCGCCGCAGGTGAACGAGTCGGCTTCGTCACCAACTTCTCGTTCGGTCGACGCGACGAGATCGCCGCCAAACTCGAACGCCACGGCATCGATCCGGGAGATGGCGTCATCACCTCGGCGATGGCGGCTGCGCTGCTCGTACCCGTCGGTGCGCGGGCGCTGGTCTGCGCCGGCCCCGGAGTGATCGATGAACTCCAGCGGCGCGACGTCGAGACCATCGACGCGAGCGAACCGGGCGCGGCCGATGCGCGCGTCGATGTCGTCGTGGTCGGCTATCACCCCACATTCGACTACCAACGAATGACGGCCGCGGCGAGCGCCGTGCGGGCCGGTGCTCGCCTGTTGGGGACCAACGATGACGCCACCTACCCGACCGCGAAAGGACCAGTGCCGGGCGGGGGTGCGCTCCTCGCCTCGATCGCAGTGGCCGCCGGTGTCGCTCCGGAAATCGCGGGAAAGCCCCATCAACCGATCGCCGACATGGTCCATGCCGTGCTCGGTGCCGATGGGGTGATGGTGGGGGATCGTCCCGATACCGATGGCCGGTTCGCCCGCACCTTGGGTTGGCGTTTCGGGTTGGTGCTCTCCGGTGTCACCACCGCGGCCGATCTGCCGGTCGATCCCACTCCCGATCTCGTCGCGCCGACGCTCATCGATCTGGTCACCGAGGCCCTGTCGTCCTCCGGGTCCGGTCAGTAGCGTCACCGATCATGGGGACCCGTCGGCGACTCGACAGCGAACTGGTGCGTCGAGGTCTGTCCCCCTCCCGGGAACGAGCGCAGGCCGATATCGCCGCTGGTCGGGTCACGGTGGGGGGTGCGCCGGCGACGAAAGCGTCGCGCCTTGTCGATGCCGGTGAGGCCGTGATCGTGCACGGCCCGCCTCCTCGGTTCGTGAGCCGGGCCGGCGCGAAGCTCGACGGTGCCATCGCGCAGTTCGGCCTCGCGCCGTTGTTCGTCGGCGCCCGGGTGCTCGATGCCGGTGCCTCCACCGGCGGATTCACCGACTGCGCCCTCCAGCATGGGGCGGCGGAGGTGATCGCCGTCGATGTCGGTCATCACCAACTCCATGAACGGCTGCGGAGCGATCCCCGCGTCCAGTCTTTCGAACGCACCAACCTTCGGACCGTCGACCCCGCCGTTCTCGGAGCGCCGGTCGACATCGTGGTGGGCGATCTCTCCTTCATCTCTCTCACGCTCGTGCTCGCCACTCTCGAGGCGGCCTCTCTTCCCGGGGCGGTGTTCGTGCTGTTGGTCAAGCCTCAGTTCGAGGCGGGCCGCACCGAGGTCAGTAAGGGGAAGGGCATCATCGACGACCCCCGGATCTGGCACCGGGTGCTCACCGAGATCTCGGCTGCACTCGGCGACCGGAATGCGGCCATCATGGGGGTCATGGTGTCGCCCATCACCGGCTCGGACGGGAATGTCGAATTCATCGTCCTCGGCCGTTTCGCCGGGTCCGTCTCGGACATCCTCGGACGAGCCGCGCTCGATGCTGCGGCCCTCGTGCGCGCCATCGGCGACGCCACCGGATGGGATGCGCTGGCCACCACCGATGACGGAGGGGCATGACCGTGGCCTCGTTCGCGTTCGTCGTGCACCCCCAGCGGGTCGAAGCCGTCGCCGTCGCGCTCGACGCCATCGACTGGTTGTGCGGCGAGGGTCATCGAGTCGTGGTGCCCGTCGACGATGCCGTGCTGCTGGGCCGACCTGAACTCGGTGTCGATGACGCCGCGCTGGGCACGGATCTCGATCTCGCCGTCAGCCTCGGTGGCGACGGCACCATGCTGCGCACCGTGGCCCTTGTCGCTCGGCATGAGGTTCCCGTGCTTGGTGTCAACCTCGGAACGCTCGGCTACCTCACCGACATCGAACCCGAAGGGCTTCGTCCCGCGCTCGAGCGGGTGCTCGCCGGTGCGCATCTGATCGAGGAACGGATGTTGCTCGAGATCGACATCGCCGCGCCATCGGGAGCAGCCACCGAGACCAACGTGCTTGCGCTGAACGAGGCGGTGCTCGAGAAGACCGGAGCCGGTCACACCATTCGTCTCGACGTCGATCTCGACGGCACGTTCTTCACGCCGTACGCCGCCGACGGACTCATCGTGGCAACCGCCACCGGGTCCACCGCCTACGCCTTCTCGGCTCGGGGGCCGATCGTCGAACCCACCCATCGCGCACTGTTGCTCACGCCGGTGTCTCCGCACATGTTGTTCGATCGCACCTTGATCCTCGACGACGACTCCGATGTGACACTCACCGTCGCCGGGATCCGCGAGGCGGCGCTCGTGGTCGACGGCCGCCACCTCGGCGACCTCCGTCCCGGCGACGTGGTGCGCTGTCGCGCCTCGAAGCATGTTGCTCGTCTCGTCCTGTCGAGTCCACGCGATTTCCACGCCATCCTCAAAGCCAAGTTCGGTCTGTCCGATCGGTAGGTGGACACCTCTGCGATGCTGAGCGAACTGCGGGTCTGCAACCTCGGGGTCATCGAAGAAGTGACGCTCGTCTTCGGTCCCGGCATGACGGCGGTGACCGGTGAAACCGGCGCGGGCAAGACGCTCGTGGTCACGGCGATCGATCTGCTGGTCGGCGGAAAAGCCGACACGTCGATGGTTCGACCCGGCGCCGTCGAGGCCGTGATCGAAGGGCGCTTCGATCACGACGACGCCGAACACGTGGTGCGGCGGATCATCCCGGCAAAGGGACGATCCCGTGCCTACATCGACGGAAATCTCGCCACGCTGGCCGAACTCTCGCAGTTCGGCGCGGGGCTCGTCGATCTCCACGGTCAACACGATCATCAGTCGCTGCTCACCGGTGCCGTGCAGCGACAGGCGCTCGACCGTTTCGGACAGGTCGATCTCGAACCGTTGCGGGCGGCGCGTCAACGGGTGATCGATCTGGAAGCTCGACGGTCCGAACTCGGTGGCGACCCCCGCGATCGCGCTCGTGAGATCGACTTGTTGCGATTCCAGGTCGATGAACTCGATGCCGCCGGCCTCAGTGATCCCGCCGAGGATGATCGGCTGCGAGAGGAAGCCGATCTCCTGAGCGATGCGAGTGGGCTTCGCGACGCTGCGACGGTGGCGCTCACGGTCATCGCCGAGGACGGCGGCGCCGTCGACGCCGTCGGGCGGGCGATCGCGGCGCTCGATGACCGGGTCTCGCTGGCGCCGATCGTGGCTCGATTGCGTGAGACGCACGCGGAACTCGATGATCTCGCCCGTGAGGTCAGAACCTTCGCCGAAACCATCGAGAACGACCCCGAGCGGCTGGCGGCGATCGGGGAGCGACGGCGAACCCTGCAGGACCTGCGCCGCAAGTACGGCGATACGCTCGTCGAGGTCATCGCGTGGCGGGACGATGCGACTCGCCGCTTGGCCGAACTCGAAGGTCATGACGAACTCGCCGCCGCCCTCGACGCGGAGTTGGCCGAGGCGCGTTCGGCGCTCGCCCGGGTCGAGGCCGAGGTGGCGGCGGCCCGCGCCGCGGCCGCTCCTGTACTCGCCGAAGCGGTGGCCGCGCACCTTCCCGATCTCGCCCTGCCCAAAGCGAGGCTTGAGGTCGAGGTGGCTGGTGTGGCCGGACGCGACGTGACGTTCCAGTTCGCCGCCAATCCCGGCATGGGGCTGCAGCCACTGGCCAAAGTGGCGTCCGGGGGAGAGCTCGCCCGGGCCATGTTGGCGTTGCGCCTCGTGCTCACCCAAGGACCACCCGTGCTGGTCTTCGACGAGGTCGACGCCGGTATCGGCGGTGCCACGGCCGTCGCTGTCGGTCGTTCCCTCGCCACACTCGGAGCAGGCCACCAGGTATTGGTCGTCACCCATCTTGCGCAGGTGGCGAGCTGGGCCGACGCCCACGTCGTGGTGGACAAGGTGGTCGACGGCGAGTCGACCACCACTGTGCTGGCGGTGGTCGCTGACGATGATCGCATCACTGAACTCGCTCGCATGCTCTCCGGATCTCCCGACTCCGCCACCGCTCGCCAACACGCACAGGAACTCCTCGAGAGCGCGCAACGCTGAGAGGCCGGCATCGCGGTGTGGCCGTCGCGTCATGCGCGGCGGGTCACTCCGGATCGGGCTACGCTGACCTCCCGACGTGTTGACGAACGCCGGGAGGCTCCACCCATGACCAAGCACATCTTCGTCACCGGGGGTGTGGCCTCGTCACTGGGCAAGGGCATCACTG
>CAYVUO010000123.1:6058-6282 GCA_964454715.1 uncultured Bifidobacterium sp.
CGTTGGGTCGACTGCTGAAGAGCCGTGGTCTTCGCGTCACGATGCAGAAACTCGACCCGTATCTCAACGTCGATCCGGGCACCATGAATCCGTTCGAGCACGGTGAGGTGTTCGTCACCGATGACGGAGGTGAGACCGACCTCGACCTCGGTCACTATGAGCGGTTCATCGATGAACCCTTGAGTCGGGATTCGAATGCGACCACCGGCTCCATCTACTCAGCG
>CAYVUO010000124.1:0-6253 GCA_964454715.1 uncultured Bifidobacterium sp.
CACGGGGCGCAGCGGTGCGCAGACCGTGCCCGCAGGTGAAGTCAGGCAGCGCCGAAGAGAACGGTGAACACCGCGGTGCGCGTCATCGAATCCCACACGGCGAGGTCGTAGTCGTCCTCGGCCAACTCGCCGACGATGCGACCCATGTTCATCCCCATGAACCATCCGGCGAAGTGGACGAGATCGACCTCCGGGAGGATCCAGCCCCTCTCCTGAGCCGGCGCCAACGCATCGGCGATGCCGCGCACGGCCTGGAACTGCAACTTGCCGATCGCCCGACCGAGTTCCGGACGCCCATAGACGCTGCCCACGACGTTGGCCCGACGTGCCCGGATCGCACGGCGCTCGGATGTCGTGAGTTCGGCGAGGACACCATCGAGGAGCGCCATGAACTCCTCGCGCGAGTTCACGGTGGCGACGGCGGCGTTCAGGGTCTCGAGTTCCTCGGTGATGGCCACGAGCAGCCGCTGCACATGGGCTGCGCGGATGAGACCCTCGCGATTGCCGAAGTGTCGGTAGAGCACGGGCACCTGCACACCGGCAGCCGCCACGACGTCCTGGACGCGGACTGCGACCTCGCCCTGCTCATCGATCATCTTCACCGTGACGTCGATGAGACGCTGTGCGACGGGGCTCAGCGGACGGAAGTCGGGAACGACATCGCCCAGCGACTCCACATCGATGATCTCGCCCTCGTCGTGTCCGTTCTTCGCCACGGCGGCACACTACGCGATCGAGCGCGGCGCTCGCCGCTGCTGATCCGGCATACGAGCGACGAGCCGCCGGACGCTTGCCCCGGTCAGGCGAGCGTCACGAGGTCGAGCATGTCGTCGGAGAAGTGATCCATCGTGCCGTCCGGCATGGTCAGCACCCGGTCGGGCTGCAGAGCGCGGACGAACTCGGGATCGTGGCTGACGAGGATCATCGTGCCCGCCCAACTCGACAACGCGGTTCCGATCGCCGTGCGCGAACCCGGATCGAGGTTGTTCGTCGGTTCATCGAGCAGGAGCAGGTTGTGTCCGCCCGCCGTGAGTCGAGCCAACGCCAGCTTCGTCTTCTCCCCACCAGAGAGTGTTCCGGCGTCCTGGTACACCTTGTCACCCGTCAGTCCGAACATGCCCATGATCGATCGCGCCTGCTGATCACCGAGATCGGCGCCCTCGTGCATGTGCTGCAACAACGAGCGCCCGGCAACGATGTCCTCATGCTCCTGAGCGAAGAATCCGAGCATCGCTCGCGCATCGAGTCGAACCTCACCGAGATCGGGTTCGTAGCGCCCTGCCAACACCTTCAGAAGCGTCGACTTGCCCGCTCCGTTGAGCCCGAGCACGAGCAGGCGCTCACCCCGTCCGATGTCGAACGAGACATCCTCGAACACGTCGACCGGACCGAAGCTCTTCCACAGTCCGTCAGCGGTGAGCACGGTACGGCTCGAGGGCGGCGGATCGGGAAGTCGCAGATCGAGCCGGCGCTTCGACTGTGGCGCCTCGACGAGGTTCGCCGACAGTCGCTCGGCGCGCGCATCGAGGTTCTTGGCGACGCGTGCGCGTTTTGCGGTCTGACCACGCATCGAGTCGGCCTGTTGTGTGAGTCGCGTGATCTCCTTGGCCTGACGCGCCGCGATCGCCGACAAGCGCACCTCATCGGCCTCACGTGCGCGGAGATACTGCGTGTAGTTGCCCCGATACTCGACGAGGACTCCTGCAGCCTCTTCCTGCTCCCGGTCGAGGTGCATCACCGACGTGATCGCGTCATCGAGGAGTCCGAGGTCGTGGCTGATCACGATGAGTGCGCCCTTGAAGTTGCTCAGGTACTTCAGCACCCAGGCACGAGCATCGGCATCGAGGTGATTGGTCGGTTCGTCGAGCAACAGCAACTCCGAACCGGCGAAGAGGATGCGTGCCAGTTCGAGGCGTCGACGCTCGCCGCCCGACAACGCACCGATCTCGATCATCAATCGATCGGAGGGCAGGCCGAGGCCGGCCGCGAACCGATGGGCTTCGGCCTCGGCGGCGTATCCCCCCATCCGCTCGAAGTCCTCCTGGGCTCGGGAGAACCGTTCGATGTTTGCGGTCGATGCATCGGCCTCCATCGCCTCGGACGCGCGAGCGAGTCGATCAGCCGCTGCGTCGAGACCGCGACCCGAGAGGATGTGACGCAGTCCGAGCGTCCCGGGCGGCGTGGCATCGGCGCGTGGATCCTGCGAGAGGTAGCCGGTGGCCTCGGCTCGGTGCACCGAACCGGAGCGCGGCGAGGTGGCTCCGCCGAGCACCTTGAACAACGTGGTCTTGCCCGCACCGTTGCGACCGACGAGACCGACCTTGTCGCCAGCACGCACGTCGAACGAGACGCCCTCCACGATCGACTTCCCCGCTATCTCGACCGACAGGTTGCGTGTGGTGAGCGTCATCGACCCAGCCGTTCACCGAGCAGCGAGGGATCGCTGGTGAACCTCGACCGAAGTTCGGCCTTGAGAACCTTGCCCGATGCATTCACGGGAAGGGCGTCGACGACCACCACGTGACGCGGGGTCTTGAACCCCGCGAGGCGGGAACGCACGTGCGAGACGAGCGCCACGACGTCGATCTCGACGCCAGAACGAGGAACGACGACGGCACAGACGTTCTCACCCCATGCGGGGTCGGGCACGCCGACCACGGCCACCGCGGCGACTCCGTCGAACGACGCGACGGCATCCTCGACCTCGAGCGACGACACGTTCTCGCCACCGGTGATCACGATGTCCTTGATCCGATCGACGACGTGCAGGTAACCATCACCATCGATGAACCCGGCATCGCCGGTGTGGAGCCATCCATCGACGATCGCGGCCTCGGTGGCCCCGGGGTCGTCGAGGTAGCCCCGCATCACCTGTTCGGCCCGCACGCAGATCTCGCCGCTCTCGGCGATCCGCACCTCCACCCCGGGTGCAGGGCGACCCGCCGCCCGCAGCAGATCGGATTCGCCCGCAAGGCCACGACGATGGGCCTCGGCGTCGAGGAACACGGCGTTGCCTGACAGCTCGGTCATGCCATAGCCCTGTGCGAACTCGACGTCGAGCACATCTGCGGCGCGATGTAGCAATGCACTGGGCATGGGAGCGGCGCCATAGGCGATGGTGCGCAGCGTCGAGAACATCGGCGCTCGCCGCGGTGCATCCTCATCGATCCAGTCGAGCAGCGTCGCCAGCATCGTCGCCGCGAGCGATGTCGACGTGACGGCATGGCGCACCACTGCGTCGGCATAGGTCGATGGATCGAAACGATCGACCAGCACGACGGGTCGCCCGTGCGCATGCCGATGGAGCACGTTGTAGGCCGCGACGTGGCACAACGGGAACGGGAACACATAGACGTCGTCGGCATCGACCGGGCGTGCCGCCGCACTCGCTCGTACCGCAGCGGTGAGCGAGTGCGCAGTGAGCAGCGCCCCCTTCGGACGTCCCGTCGTGCCACTCGTGAACAGCAACCATGCGGGCTCGTCGTCAGCGACTGGTGAGCCTTCGGTCGCGACACTTGTTCCGACAGCGTCGTCCCACGCGTTCCAGTCGAGCGATGGAACCTCCACTCCACCGTCACGCAGACGAGTGAGGAGTTCAGCATCCCCCAACACCATCGCAGCGCTCGACCGCTGCAACTGCTCGGCCAATTCGGGAACCGAGAGTCGGTGGTTGAGGAACACGAGGAGTCGACCGGATTGGGGAACGGCGCACTGGGCCACGACCCAATCGGGATGGTTGGGACCGATCACCGCCACCGGCGCTGCGTGCTCCACGAGGCGATCGAGCACCGTGATCGCACGACCGACCCGATCGTCGAGGTCCATGAACGAGAGCGAACGACCGTCGCCGACGAGTGCGAGCGCGTCGGGATGCGCGAGCACGTGCGGTGCCATCAACTCCCGCAGTGTCATGTCAGGGACAGCTCTGACCCGGAGGTGCTTCACCCGCGAGCACACCGACGAAGTCGGTCACCTCACCAGGCTTGACCGTCGACGACGTGGTCGCCGGCCGCGTGGTGGTCGTCGTGCCCTTGCCCGCGCCGGCGGCGGTCGTGGGAGGCGCCGCAGTCGTCGTGGTCGTCGGATCGTTCGGTGATGCAACAGGCTTGTCGAGCGCGGCGGTGAAGTCACTGCCCACCTGCAGCACGATGGGCTGGGGCTTCTTCGCCAACGAGGAGTCCTCGACGAGATCCGCGCCACCGGCCACCTGGCGCGCCACGAGATCGGCTTGGGGCCCGTAGCCCGGCGCGTAGCGCACGACGCTGTGGTCGAGCGACTTCTTCATGTCATCCACCTGCGACGCGTGGTACCCCAACTTGTTGAAGCTGCCGGCGACCGCGTCGGAACCGAACTTGGCGTCCTTCGAGACCGACACGCCCATCACCACCGCTCCGGGCGAGACGATCGAGCCCTTGCCCCGGAAGATGGTGAAGATCGGTTCCGCGGCCTTCGCATCGAGACGCAGGATGCTCGCGCCTCCTGCGGTCGTGTCCGGATACACGGGAAGCGCGTGTGTGACGATCTGGTCACCCGAGAATCCCTTGAACGATCGAGCCAACGAGACCAGCTGACCCACGCCGAGATTGGTGTCGAGGCTCAGGTTGTCGGCGGTCGACGAGATCAGACTGTTGATCGCCTTCATGTCGAGGCTGCCGAACTTGCCCTGTGCCCGATTGAGCATGGTGCGCATGAAGAGCGTCTGGCGCGAGATGCGGCCGAGATCCGCGCTCGGATCCTCGATCCACTTCTTGTTCTTCGTGTCGTAGTACTCGAGATGGCGCGAGCGGGCGTAGGCGAGCGCCTGCTCACCCTTGAGTACCTGGCAACCCGTGTCGTACTGGTAGAACCCCGAGCTGCGATCGCGCACGGGCTTGTCGAAGTAGAGCGGCACACCACCGACCGCGTCGGTGATGCCCTTGAAGCTCTTGAAGTTGATCTCGATGTAGTGATTGATGTCGATGTTGAAGTCGGCCTTGATCGTGTTGATCAGCCGCTGAGCGCCATCGCGCGGGTCCTTGCCCTGCGCATAGGCGGTGTTGATGCGTTCGTTCTCGCCCGAGGGTTGGATCGGCACCCAGAGATCACGAGGGAACGAGATGAGGTCGATGGTCTTCGCGTTGGAGTCGACCCGAGCCACCATGATCGTGTCGGATCGCTGACCGGCCTGGTCGGCACCCTTGGCGTTGAGGAATGCCGACGCGTTGGGATCGCCCTTGTCGACGACCGAACGGCTGTCGGACCCCACGATGAGGAAGTTCTGCACTCCGCCGGACGACGACGCCAGATCGAGGTCCTCGCGGTTGATCTGGTTGTAGCGGTACCAGCCATACCCGACGAAGGCCGCGATGGCCACGAGAACCGCGGCCACACCCACTGCACCGATCTTCAGCGCCTTGCGGGATCGTGAAGCCGGCTTGGCATGGCGGAACGAGCCCGATCCCGATCGACGGGAGCGGCCTGACGGCGAAGCGGACGGCGAACCGGGCGTGGCCGGGTCCCGAGGCGCGCCTGTCGGGGAGGGGGGCAGGTCCGACATGACCCGGACGAGGGTAGTCGGGGCCCTTCCGGCCCCATCGTCACCCCGTCGGGCCCATCAGGGCCCGGGTTCAGCCCTCGCCGGCGACCTTGGGTTCCTTGGGGAGCCCCAACACCCGCTCGCCCACGATGTTGCGCTGGATCTGCGAGGTGCCGCCCCAGATCGTCTCGGATCGGCTGAAGAAGAACGACGACTGCAGCGCGTTGGCCGGATAGTCGGAGTTCACCGCACGACGGCCGTAACCCGGCACGGACTCCTCGTTGCCCGTGTCACCGAGGAGCAACTGCCCCTCCATCCCCAGGATGTCCATCGCCAGCTTCATGACCTCCTGGTGGTACTCGCTCCAGAAGATCTTGTTGGTGGCGCCGAGTGCGGCGACACCGAAGTCCTTGCGGTCGTGCAACACCGCGCTCAACGAGCGC
Organism: uncultured Bifidobacterium sp.; assembly: GCA_964454715.1. Classification (GTDB taxonomy): domain Bacteria; phylum Actinomycetota; class Acidimicrobiia; order Acidimicrobiales; family Acidimicrobilacustridaceae; genus Acidimicrobilacustris. The sequence continues at coordinate 5,959 of CAYVUO010000124.1, forward strand.
AGGCCGTTGATGCGCATGATCTGCACCTTCGACCATGACAGCGCGAGTCGCTGACGGATCAGCGGATCGTCGATCGCACCATTGCTCTTGGCGATCTCGATGATGAGATTGAGTTCGTTCTCGAAACGGCGGTACCCCGTGGTGGCCGAGGTGCCGCGCTCGAAGCCGAGGGTGGTCATAGCGACGGACCAGCCGTTGTTGAGTCCGCCGACGACGTTGTCCTTCGGGCAACGCGCGTTGGTGAAGAACACCTCTGCGAACTCGGCCGAGCCGTCGACCTGGCGGATCGGACGCA